>JAEUVW010000235.1 GCA_016786525.1 Chitinophagaceae bacterium | reverse complement strand
TGTTGGTCTGGCGGTACTCGTCATAAGAATTGTAAACGATGATGTGGAATTTGTCTTTTACTTAAACGCCTGTGGATTTTTCGACAGCGGCAATATCATTTTCGGCTTGTTCGGCCACGTAGCGCGCCAGGTCTTTACCGGCCCTGTCGTAGTGGTAAATCCGGAAATGGTCTGTTTCGAAGACTTTCCAGGCAAAAGTGCGCAGCTGGATCCTGTTTTGTCCAAAAGTTTCCAGGTAGGTCTGTGCGGCAGCAGATCCGGACAATAGTCCAAAAAATAGCAATAAGCAATAAAATCGAAGTCTTGTTATTCCTGTTTTATGTTGCGTCATATCCCTGGTCAAAAAAATCGTCTGAAACCTTTCGGTCTGTAATTTACTGAATAATCTACGGTTAAAAATGCAGATAAAGCAATAATTTCAATAATTTAAGGGGTGAAATGGCCCTTTCCTGTGCTTACAAGGCATCAAAATCGATGTCCATCCGTATCCGCCAGCTTTTGGGCAGGTAATTGTTCACACGGTTGCCCAGTGCTTTGATCCAGCCCAGTCCCTGGCCTTTGTAGCGGATGATGTACCAGCCTTTGCCTGTACCGGCGGGCAGTTCAAAATGCTCCTTTTTGAGGAACAATAAAGCGTTTTCAAGGTTGAGTTCTATAAATGGCAGCCCGGGGTTGGCGTGAATGCTCAGGGCAATATCGTGTTCCGGTATCCAGTCCTTTTGTGCAGGACTGCCCAACAGGGTGCCTGCCCTGCGCAGGTAGATGTATTCCTTCAGGAAATGGTAGTCCGCCTCATGTACAGTATGGATGGCAGTGTTCAGGCCGCGCTCGTTTTCTATAAAGCTGAAGCCGGTATCCTGCAGCAGGTAAGAAGCATGGGCTTTGACCAGTTTGTTCTGCGCTGTCTTGAAGCGCTGGTAGGTGAAGCTGTCGTCCCCTTCTTTTTTTTGCAGCACACTGATGAAGAATCCCTCTCCTTTTGCCTTATCCGGGAAGAAGCGGTAGCCTTCCATACCGTGCCGGGGCGAATGGCTGATGGTAATGCCCCATGCCGGATCGACAGGTACGCTCAGGGACGCAAAATGACCCTGGTCTGCCAGGAAATCCAGGTTCGCCTCATTTTCTTCGGGAGAGTACGAACAGGTGGCGTAGAGCAGGTAGCCATCCTTTTTCAGCGCCGGAAGGATATCGGCCAGTATCCGCTGCTGCCGTTCCGCACACAGTTTCACATTGTCTTCGCTCCATTCTTCCAGGGCTCTTTCATCCTTGCGGAACAGGCCGGAACCGCTGCAGGGTGCATCGACGATAATGATGTCGAAGTAATTGCGGATGCGCCCGAAGTCCCTGGGGTCGTTGGAGCTGACCCAGGTATTTGTATAGCCCCAGCGGGTCATATTTTCCTCGAGAATGGCCGCCCGGGTGCGGATCACATCATTGCTGATCAGCAGGTCGTCTTCGGAGAGCTTTGACGCGATCAGGGTACTCTTTCCGCCGGGTGCAGCGCAGAGGTCCAGCACCCGGAGCCCGCCGCGCCGGGGCATGATGGTGTCCAGCACTGTGTCCAGGAACATCGATGAGGCTTCCTGCACATAGTAGGCCCCGGCATGGAGCAGGGGGTCTGCGGTAAACAAGGGCCTGGAGGGGAAATAATACGCGCCTGCGCACCAGGGTACCCTTGCCTCTTCGCTGACGGAAACGGCTGCACCTTTCAGCGGGTGCAGGCGGATGGAGGTCGGTGGGGCCTGTTCGTGCGCGGCAACAAATCCTTCAGGGTCGAAACCTGCTACAGGACCGAGCCGGCGGATCAATGGTTCTGGTAAGTTCACTGCCGGCAAATGTAGCTTTTTGCAATAAAAATTCGGTGTACACCGATACAGGTATCTGTAAAAATGTTTAATATTGTGATACCTAACATCTAAATTTATATCACATGAAAAAATTACTTCTCTTTACCTCACTGGCCTTACTGGCCTGCTGGGGTAGCAAGGCGCAGTCTGCAGGCAGCAAAGCGCGGTCAGAAAATGATGCAGTCCGTACACGGTACGGTCTTTATGCCCAGCTGGGCTACTCCGGCAATATGGACGGACTCTTCAGCAGCAGGGCTGACTGGGGGCAGGCAAGAAACCAGTATTCCCTGGGTATGTCGCTCAGGCAGCGCCTTTCCGGCCGCTGGGCGCTTGTTTCGGGCCTGGCGCTGAATTACAGAAAGTATGATGTCATGGGCGAGTTGCTGCAGGACCCATCTCACCCGGCTTACAATCCCTCAGATGAGCTGGGCTGGACTTGTATGCCGATCCGGCAAACAATGTTGTCTTCGTACAATACACAGTTGGGTGTGGAAATCCCCCTGCAAATGCAGTACCATATTGTGAAAGACCGTTTTTTTGTAAGCTCCGGTATCGAGGTCAATGCAGGCATGTACGTACGGTACAAAGCGACGCACAGGGCTTACGATCAGACCCTTACACAAATCGACAAGTCACAGCCGGCCAATGCCTTCCAGCTGATGCTTCCGCTGGGCTTTGGTATGCATATCCCCGCAGGCAGGCACCTGCTCAGCGTCGAGCCCGGGATCAAATTGCTGCTTGCCGAATACAGGAGCGCTGATTATTTCCCCGGTATGTATACACTGAAGACCTCATTTTACTTCTGACAGGCCGGATATTCCTGTAGCGGAAACAAGCTATAGCAGGGATCATCCTCACTGCGGGGAAGCAGGTTTTGTTCCTATGCCCGCTTTCCTTGGTTTTATCCCCACAGGCGGTAGAAAAATAATATGGCATAATAAGAAATTATTAATTTCCGCCGTACCTTCGTTGCCCAAATTCAAAAATCTAAAATTTTATGCAGGAAAACGGAAAGAAAAACCCTAATGCAAACCTTGCTGAAATAGGGCTGAATGTAGCTGTGGCTAACTGGAATCTTTCGAATGAAGAGCTGACAAATAAAACGATTGAGCTCGGCCAGGGCGAACTGAATGACACCGGCGCACTGTGTGTGAGCACCGGCAAGTTTACAGGCCGTTCCCCCAAAGACAAATTCACTGTAAAAGATGCCATCACGGAGCATTCCGTAGATTGGGGCGATGTAAATATTCCCTTTGCTCCCGATGCGTTCGATAAATTATACGACAGGGTATGCAAACACCTGGAAGGCAAGGAAGTATGGGTGCGCGATTCTTATGCCTGCGCTGATCCGAAATACCGCCTGAACATCCGTGTGATCAACGAAACACCCTGGGCCAACCTTTTCTGCAATGACCTTTTCCTGCGTCCTACAGAAGCGGAGATCGCTACGCAAACGCCCGATTGGCATATCATCCAGGCGCCTACTTTCCAGGCAGACCCTGCTATCGACGGTACCCGCCAGGCCAACTTTACCATTGTGAACTTCACGCGTAAAGTGATCCTGATCGGTGGTTCTGCCTACACAGGCGAAATGAAGAAAGGTATCTTCGGCGTACTGAACTTCGTATTGCCGCACGACCATAAAGTATTGTCCATGCACTGCTCCGCCAATGAAGGCAAAGACGGCGATGTAGCCCTGTTCTTCGGCCTGTCCGGAACGGGCAAGACTACCCTGAGTGCTGATGCCAACCGCGCCCTGATCGGTGACGACGAGCATGGATGGGCTGATGGTTCCGTATTCAATTTCGAAGGCGGTTGCTATGCCAAATGCATTGACCTGAGCGCTGAAAAAGAGCCGGAAATCTTTGCTGCGGTAAAACCGGGCGCCCTGCTGGAAAATATCAAATTTATAGAAGGTACAAAAACAGTAGATTACGCGGATGGCAGCATCACGGAAAACACCCGTGCGGCTTACCCGATCTACCACATCCAGAATGCCAAAGAACCATCTTACGGCGGAGAACCCAAAAATATCTTCTTCCTGACCTGCGATGCCTTCGGTATCCTGCCCCCGATCTCCAAACTGACCAAAGAGCAGGCGATGTACCACTTTATCTCCGGCTACACGGCAAAAGTTGCCGGTACGGAAGTAGGCGTTACAGAACCCCAGACTACCTTCTCCGCTTGCTTCGGCCGCGTTTTCCTGCCCCTGCATCCTGCCAAATACGCAGAGTTGCTGGGTAAAAAACTGGAAGCTAACCCCGATATCAACGTTTGGCTGATCAATACAGGCTGGAGCGGAGGTGCCTATGGTACCGGCTCCCGTATGAAACTGAGCTTTACGCGCGCCATGATCACCGCTGCAATGAAAGGCGAACTGAACAATGTTGCCTATGAGCCGCATAACGTCTTTGGCGTACTGAAACCGCAATCCTGCCCCGGCGTTCCTGCTGAAATACTGAACCCACGCGAAACATGGGCAGATAAGGAAGCCTACGATAAGAAAGCGGCAGAACTGGCCCAGCTGTTTATCAACAACTTTGAGAAATATGCATCACAAGCCAGTGATGAGATCAAATCGGCTGCTCCCAAAGTATTGGTGAACGCCTGATTTTTTAAGTAACATTCCCAGGAAAGACCGTTACCCTTCGTAACGGTCTTTTTTATAAGAAAAATTTTTGCAAGGCTTATTCATTTAGTCGCTATTGTATTTTTATAAATGCGCTGAAAAGAATATTTTTGCCTTCAGGCAGCAGGCAAAAGTTGCAAAGTAATTGTTAATAATGGCGGTAACCAGCGAACAACCCAACCTTTTTTTAAAAGCTATCGTCTTCTATTTGTATGATTTCATAAAACAATAAGCCCATTGCCTATAGAATTATCATACACAGAAGCTCATAATCCTGCTGATCTTCAACTGATTATCGCGAGTTGTGCGCGAAATGAAAGGAGTGGTCAGGAGAAACTATATAAGATGTTCCAGTCCCGGATGATGTCCGTAGCAATTCGTTATGCTCAGGATAGATCTTCCGCTGAAGATATTGTGAATATGGGTTTTCTGAAGTGCTTTCAAAAGATTGAAAAATATAATTTTCAGGGCTCTTTTGAAGGTTGGCTGAGGAAGATTGTTTTGCGGACAGCACTGGACATGCTGAGAATGAATGAAAAATACAACGATAAGGTTGTATTTGTAGAGAAGGAAGAGTTTATAGAAAGAGACCACGGGGACAGGATGTATTACGATCAATTGTTGCAATTGATAGAAACATTGCCTAAAACCACAAAAATTGTTTTTAACTTGAGTGTGATGGAGGGACTACAGCATAAAGAGATAGCAGAACTGCTCGGTATGAGTGAAGGAACATCCAAATGGCATTTGAGCGAGGGAAGAAGAATACTGAAAGAGAAGATCGAACATTTGCAATTGAATATCACACAATAAAATACTTATCCTCAATGAATAAGGATATGATGAACATAGATGATTTTGTCAGAGACAAGCTCGGCGGGCATACCGAAAAGGAAGACCCGGCGGCCTGGCTCAAGATGAAAGCATTATTGGATAAAGAAATGCCTGAAAAGGCGGCACCGTTTGTATTCGGTTGGAGGAAGCCCGCAGCTTTCCTCGGAGCAGCCCTGCTGATCGGTGCTTTGTGCGTAGGAGGATACCAACTGAATGCTATCCGTGAAAAAAATGCCGATAAGATTGCCACTACCCATCATACTTCCGAATCCAATACTAAAGATCACCATACACATACTACTGCGACAAATTCACCTCATCATAACCCGGATCTGTTAACAGCCCCTGATTCCCCCTCACCCCAGAGCCCCGACGCAAATGGCTCCCTTCCTGAAAACAACACAGTAAGCGGTGGTACGGCAGCAACATCAAACCCGGTTGCTGCAAACCGTTCCTCAGGTAATGCCAATGCATCGCTTGCAGAAACGAACAATGCACATATGCCGGGCCGGCGTACGGCAACTCCTGCAGCACAACAAAGTGCTGCAACCCAGGCCAGCTCAGGCAGCACGGCTGCTTCCGGCAGGCCGCAGGCGGGTACAAAATCCGGCAGCAGCCATCATACTACAGCGGTGGCACAACAGGAAGAGGCTACAGGTGCGGACAGGAAAGAGAATGTCGCTAAGGCTACGGCTTCCGTTACGGCAAACCGGCGCACCGGTACGCTGGACGCAGGCAATACCGGTACCGGCAGCAATAGCAATGCTGAAGCAGGGCTGCCCGCGAAAAAGACTGCGGCAAAAAATTCAGCCCGGGTGCTGAACAGCGCTTCCGGCAGCACGGCAACGCATAAGGAAATTGCGGCAAAAAATAAGAAAGGCAAAAACAGCCGGGCTGCAAACCATACCCCTGATGAAAAAGGGCAGGAACTGGCCAAAAATAAAGAGACCGCGAATACTAAGGAAGCAACGGTGAACCATACCGAAGAGCCGAAAGACAGTATTTCCGCCATTACGGTTGTGACCCGGGAGTCTACCTCAAGAGGTGGTTACCCGAAAAAAATAACCCGTATCACCGATACGATTGCGATTACAAAAGTACCGGTAATACCGGTGAACAATACCATCGTGAGCAGCGTACAGCCTTCAAAAAAAGAAGTGAAGATGGCTGCTGCCGAAGGTAAGAAAGCCAACAAACTGGCTTCAAAAAAGCAGCTGGAGCAGCAGAAAAACGTATACGCTTCGGCTGCAAAAGTTGAAGTAAAAGAAAATGCCGGTAAGCCGGCAACTGCTGCACAAGTGGAGTCTGTGGTAAAAGTGAAGAAAGAAAAAAGTGCCTTTACCCAATGGTGGGAAAACCTGCCGGAGGCCATGGCCGACGCCAAACGCGACTTTAAGTCTGCCAAGTTCTTCTGGGGGCTCAGCGGGGGCGTCAACTACTCTTCGCCTAATGGCAGCGGAGGCTTCCAGGGCGTACAATTCGGCCCCACCGGCGAACTGGTCTTCAATAAGCATTGGAGCCTGTTCGGAGCCATCAAGTACTTCAACAGGAGCGGTAGCAAGAAAATGGTCAGCGATAACTTTTCCAGCCAGATTGCCGAACAGGATAGTGTACAAGGCGCCAACTGGTATTTTACAGCGCGTACCGATTCTACCAACCGTTACTTCAATTTCTCAACGGTGCATAGCTTCGAGATGCCCATTACCCTGCGCTATACGATCCGCAAGTTTTACCTGATGACCGGTATTAACCTGGCTTATTACCTGCCCGTGAATGTGGAGAAAGTAGAAAGGGAGTATAATAACATGAATGTCCATGTGATTGTTACCAACTCTTCCAAAGCGATAGTGAGCGATCCGACAAAACCGCAGCTCAATATTGCAGATTTCGGATCCCGTTTCGGAATGGGCTATGTGATCGGGGCCGGGTACCAGATTACACCCGCCTGGCAGGTCGATATGCGCATCGTAAATCCTTTCTGGGATAACGCGAAAGGCGCAGGGGCTCAGAAACTGTCTAAGGACTTTTACAAACTCCCGTCTGTACAGCTGTCATTCGGCTACCAGATCAACCGTATCCGCAACCGGGCAACATTCGGTCCGAACAGCGCACCATAACCTGATTTAAGTTTTTGTTTTTGTATAAAGGTTGAATAAGCAGAGCAGATAATTCTTTATCTGCTTACTTTTTTTAGGTACTCCGGTCATTGGATTTGAGGATGTGCTGATTTGAAAATTTGAAAAGGGGGTAATTGGGCAATTTGATAATTAGCTAATTGGGCGGTTGGAAGACAATTAGCATTAGAACGATTCCCCTCCCCGGAGCGCCTGTCCCGCTATAGCGGGAGCTTAGGGGTGGGTTTTTAAGGTAATGAGATAATGAGCCAATAGGAGATCATCTGTATTAGAATGATCTTCCTTCCGGAGAGCGCCTGTCCCGTCAGGGAGCCCAGAGATGGGTTTTAAGGGGATTGAATGCCGTTCATGCGGGGAATGTGCTGAATGCAGTTCATGTGGGCAAATCCTTCCCGCTAAAAAGAAATCAGCTCAATACTGCCCTGTTTTCCGTTAAAAAGCCCATTTTTACACCTGTATGGTCGAGGTCAGTAATCTTGTCAAAAAATACGGCAACCTGAAGGTTGTCAACGATGTCTCACTGCAGATAGGAAGGGGGGAGCTGGTATCCATTACCGGTGCATCCGGTGCCGGTAAAAGCACGCTGTTGCACCTGATGGGCGCTTTGGATGTTCCCGATAGCGGTACAGTAAAGATAGATGGGGTAGACCTGTTTGCCTTGCCTTCCCGGAAGCAGGCCCGGTTCAGGAATGAAAAAATCGGCTTTGTGTTCCAGTTTCATCACCTGCTGCCGGAGTTTACGGCAGTGGAAAATATTGCGATGCCCTTGTGGATTGCGGGCAGGAAAAAGTCTGAAGGCATGCAGGAGGCCAAGAAGCTGCTGGAGATCGTCGGCCTTTCAGAGCGGGCAGATCACAAACCTGCCGCCCTTTCCGGGGGCGAACAGCAGCGTGTTGCCATTGCCCGCGCTTTGGTCAATAAACCGGCCATCGTTATGGCAGATGAACCCACCGGAAACCTGGATAGTGTGAATGCGGACGCCGTTCATCGCCTGTTTGTGCAATTGCGCCGGGAATTATCGCAGACATTTGTATTAGTTACACACAATAAAGATCTGGCTGCACTGACAGACAGGAACCTCGAGATGCTTGATGGGCGCATTGTTTCGGCTTCTGTGGGCAAAAAAGAAATATGGGAATAAAACAGGGTATGAGGCCGGGAAAATTCTTTCTGAAAGAAAGATGAGAAAAACCTTTCTGAATATCCCAAAAAGTATATTTTTGCACTCATAAATTTTAAATGCACAAGCTATGTCTGAAATTGCAAACCGCGTAAAGAAAATTATCGTCGACAAATTAGGCGTTGACGAATCAGAAGTAAACACTGAAGCCAGCTTCACAAACGACCTGGGTGCTGACTCCCTGGATACGGTAGAGCTGATCATGGAATTTGAAAAAGAATTCAATATCTCTATTCCTGACGAACAAGCTGAAACGATTACTACTGTAGGTCAGGCAGTTTCATACTTGGAAGAACACGTAAAGTAATTAAAATCCCCCTGTTATTTGTTGATGAAATTTCCGTTTAAACGCGTTGTCGTTACCGGTGTCGGTGCCCTGACTCCATTGGGCAATACTGCGCCTAAATATTGGGATAGCCTGGTCAATGGCGTATCGGGCGCCGATTTCATCAAACAATTTGATGCTGCAAAGTTCAAAACACGCTTTGCCTGTGAATTAAAGGACTTCAACCCGGAAGATTATTTTGACCGCAAAGAAGCCCGTAAGCTCGACCGCTTTACCCAGATTGCCATGGTTGCTGCCGATGAGGCCGTAAAACATGCCGGACTCGATACCGAAGGTATCGACAGGGACAGGGTAGGCGTGATCTGGGGCTCGGGTATCGGCGGTATGATTACCTTCATCGAAGAGATGAAGAACTTCGCCAGTGGTGATGGAACCCCCCGCTTCAACCCTTTCTTTATCCCCAAGCTGATCCTGGATATCGCAGCAGGCCATATTTCGATGAAATACGGCTTCCGCGGACCTAACTTCGCTACGGTGAGCGCCTGCGCCACCTCTACCAATGCCCTGATAGACGCCTTCAACTATGTGCGGATCGGCAAAGCCGACGCCATCATCTGCGGCGGGTCTGAGGCAGTAGTGACAGAAGCCGGAATCGGCGGGTTTAATGCCATGAAAGCGCTCAGTGAGCGCAATGACGACCCGAAGACCGCCAGCCGTCCTTTCGATGTAGACCGCGACGGGTTTGTACTGGGTGAAGGCGCCGGAGCCATCATTGTAGAAGAATATGAACATGCCAAGGCACGTGGCGCCAATATACTGGTAGAAATAGCGGGTGGCGGCATGAGTGCGGACGCCTACCACCTTACTGCTCCTCATCCTGAAGGGCTGGGTGTGATCAACGTGATGCGCAATGCGCTCGATGATGCCGATATGATGCCTGAAGACATTGACTACATCAATGTGCACGGTACGTCTACGCCCCTGGGCGATGTGGCAGAGATCGGTGCGATCCAGAAAGTTTTCGGAGAGCATGCCTATAAGCTGAATATCAGTTCGACCAAATCCATGACCGGCCACCTGTTGGGCGCTGCAGGCGCAATCGAAGCAGTAGCCAGCATCATGTCTGTGATGCACGATATCGTGCCGCCGACCATCAACCTGATGAACCTGGACCCGGCGATTGACAGCAAGCTCAACCTGACACCGAATGTGGCGCAAAAAAGAACCGTGCGCGCAGCCATTTCCAATACTTTTGGCTTTGGAGGACATAACGCATCCGTTGTGTTCAAAAAAATTAAAGACTAGATTCCCGTGCGTCGTGTCCTCACCCGCATAAAGAACCTGTTCTTGCCGGATAAGCAATTATCGGCGCAGCTGGAACATTTGCTTGGGTTCAAACCCAAGCATTTGCCGTACTACCAGCTGGCATTGGTACACAGGAGCAAGCTGGATGAGCTGGCACGGAACAACGAGCGCCTGGAATTCCTGGGTGACGCTTTCCTGGGCGCAATAGTCGGTGAATACCTCTTTAAGAAATACCCTACACAGTCAGAAGGGTACCTGACCGAAATGCGTTCGCGCATTGTCCGGCGCGAGACCCTGAATAATATTGCAAACCGTATGGGCCTGCAAAAGCTCGTGCAATACAATACGCATGACCGCGGTTTTGAGCGCAGCCATATTTTCGGCAATGCGCTCGAAGCCCTGGTAGGTGCTGTGTACCTGGATCAGGGCTACTCCAAAACACGTACATTCATCATTAAGCAATTACTGCAGGCCTACGTGGATATTGAGCTGATGGCCAATACCGATACCAACTACAAAAATCAATTGCTGAACTGGGCACAGGTCAACAGGCAGGCGTTGAGCTTTGAAGTGATGGAGGACAAAAGAGAAGGCCCGCGCAGGATGTTTACGGTTGGTATCATGCTCAATGATGCCCTTTTCTGCGAAGGCTCCGCCTACAACAAAAAAGAAGCCGGGCAGGTTGCTGCACGCAAAGCCCTGGAGCTGATTGCCAAACAATAAAATTTATTTTTTCCCTTCCGCATCTATAGTAAACATGTCGGTCTCCTCCCTGCGGTGGATGCCGAAATTGTAGCGTATATTGATACCAAACCTGCGACTGTCGCTGGCCCGGGAGCCGCTGGCATCCACGCTGCCTTGCTGCACGGTAAAGCGGTTGTTGTTGGTGTAGAAGATGTCCGTCACATTCAGCGCTACGGTAAGCTTATCTTTCAGGAATTTGCGGTTCAGGCTGGCAGTTAAAGAACCCATTTGCGATAGTTCATAAAACTGGAGCGGGCCGGCCAGGCGCCAGAAGCCATTCAGCGTAAAGGTGGACCGCTTGTCCAGGCGCAATTGCTGGTAAGTAAAGAACAGCCAGTTTTCGCCTGTAAAATTCAAGGGCTTGCCTTCATACAGACCTTCATAGACATTGTGGTTGTATTGTGCCCCGATCACCGCAAAATAGCGTTTGCCCGGGGGGATGGCTGCCAGCCCGCGCAGGTAAAATTCCTTATTCCGGCCGATGTTGTCCGTACTCCTGTAAGCCTGGCTCACCGTACTGTCTGCCTGGTAAAAAACACCGGTAAACATATCCTTCGTATCGTTGTACCCTATGGCGAACAGCGGCCGCTCGTCTACACTGATGTTCGCCTCATAATTGTTGGTAAACTGCGGTTTCAAAGCCGGGTTACCGATCTCCGACATAAACTGGTCTATGTATTTCGGAAAGGGGTTCAGCTGCTCATAGCTGGGCCTGCTGATGGTGCGGCGGTACACCAGGTAGGCCCTCAGGTCGTAGCCCGCGATCTGCATGACTTTTTTACTGAAATAGACATAGGGGAAAAGGTCGGCCCGGTTGATGTTGAACGCAGTGTCTCCCGGTACCTTTTGCTGCCCGTGCATGTAGGTATGCTCCATCCGGGCGCCCGTTTTGAGGATAAATCCGCCAAAGGTTTTGGAGCCTTGCAGGTAGGCGGCATTGATGTTTTCGGTATAGTCGTACAGGTTGGTTCGGGTATAGTCGGTTAGTCTGGCGCTGCCGGAAGTGTACTGTGCATCATTGTGAAACAGCAGCAGGCTGGACTTTATGCCTGCTTCCACGGTAAGCTTGTGTGCAAGTTTGCGGACTATATCGGACTGGAATACAAGAAAATGCCTGTTGGTTGCGGTCGTTCCTGCTCCTTCACTGTTACCGGCGATGGAGCTATTGCGGTACTCCTGTTCCATTGCGCCGGAAGAAAACGTGTAGGAAAGCCTGTTGGTCCATTCGGATCCGGATGTATCGATTTTACAGGTGGAGGCCAGTTCCTGGTCCAGCAGCACAGAGCGGTTCCTGTTGTCTACATCCGAGCGGATGCCCCCGAGCAGCAAATCGCCGGACGCATGGTTCAGGATCTCGTTGTTGTTGGCTGTGATACTTTTCCCGGCATTCAGGCTGAGACGGCCGTCATAGGCTATATTCCACCGTTCATTAAGGTCCTTATTGTACCCAAAACCGGTAAACAGCGTCTGCCCGGGATATTTGGTATAGGCCTGCTGGCTGAGTATGGTGTCGCCCATCAGTACACGGTCGGTGTTCAGCTGCTGGTAAGTATTCTGCGCTCC
>JAEUVW010000222.1 GCA_016786525.1 Chitinophagaceae bacterium | reverse complement strand
GTTTATCCGGCTAATGTCCTTTGAAAAAGGCCAGCATGGTATCCAGTGCGTTTGCGCTGTGCATGCGTTCGCCGTTCTCCAACGATTCCTGTGCCGCGGCTGCAGCTCTTTTGCACATGCCGGATTCATAGTCTGCTATGTTTGACCGCATGTCGCTGTGGGACCCGGCGAGCAGGCAACGGCTCAGCTCCAGGGCGTCCAGCATGGCCATGTTCACGCCTTCACCGGCAAAGGGAGGCATTACATGGGCCGCGTCGCCGAGCAGGCTTACATTGGGACGGGCTTCCCAGCGCTGATCTGTCGGCATACAGTAAATGGCGCGGGGCATAAAAGGTGCTTCCGTCTGTTCAAACAGCTCATACCACACAGGGCTCCATCCGGGATACTCTTTTTTGAACCATTCCAGTACCTGTATTTTGTCGGTAAAGTCCAGGCCAGAGTCAGTGGCCCAGTTTTCGGCAGCTTTGAAGCTGGCGTAAAAGCCGATTTCCCCGTTTCCTTTCTGTCCCATCAGGATGTCTTTTTCCTTGCCGAAAGCCATTATTTTCCCCCCGTTCAGTAAGGCCGAAATCTGTGGTGCCGCATTCCGCGCGTCTGGTATATTGCCTTCAAGCATGATGATGCCGGAGTAAAAGGCCTTGATATCGGTGACATGGGGCCTGATCTTAGAGTTAGCCCCATCGGCACCGATGACGATATCCGCATAAACGGCATCGGTGTTTTTGAACTGCAGCAGCCAGCCTGCTCCCTGCGGGCTCATTGCGGTAAAGTGGCTGTTCCAGGCTACTGTGCCGGGCAGCAGGGAGTCGAGCAATATTTTTCTAAGGGTGCCCCGGTCAATCTCGGGGCGGAAATGTTCGTCACCAAAATTTTCTTCGGCCTTGCTGTCATGATCGCTGTAGTATACTGTGGCCTGCTCGTCGGTGATTTTCTTCCGGTCTGCACCGGGGAGAAAATTGTTCCTGAATTCGCTCATCAGGCCGGCCTTTGCCAGTGCCGCCAGGCCGGAAGATTCATGCAGGTCCAGCGGGGCGCCCTGTACGCGGGCGTGTTTGTCCCGGTCTCTTTCATAGACGCTGACTGTGGCGCCTCCCATCTGTAAGAGCCGTGCCAGGGTCAACCCGCCCGGTCCGCCACCGATGATCGCAATTTTTTTATCCTGTATGTTCATATCAAAATTTCCGTTTTACAAATGCAAAACTACCTGGAGCCCAGGGTCGAAAATTGTATAAATCGGCCGTTTTGATTTTTGCTGAGTTCCTTAGGCGAAACACCGGACAGTTTTTTGACGGCTTTGATAAAATGGGACTGGTCGGCAAAGTCCTGTTCCGGGAAGAGTTTGCCCGTTTTGATGTGGGGAAAGGATGCGCGGAAGCGCAGGATGTCGCCATAGGTTTTTAAAGAAAGCCCGAACTGCTGGTTGAAATAGCGGTTGATCTGCCGGCTGCTCCAGAATACTTTTTCGGATAGTTCTTGTACGGTCATATTCCCTTTGTGTGCATAGAGCAGCCCGAAGAGCAACTGTTTCCTGCTGTCTACCGTGGCGGGGATCAGGGATCGGATCTGTGCTGTGGCTTTTTGGCAGAACAGGGGAAAGTCTTCCAGGTCGCCGGCTCCGAATCCCCAGAAGTCTGCCGGAAGGTGTACTGCGTAATCCACGATACCGGAAATGGCCTGATGAAAAATGTATTCGGCGGCCAATAGTTTGAAGCTGATGGCGAACATCAGGGTGCCGGGCGCCAGGATGGCCTGGTCCGCTTGTGTTTCGATACCGGAAAGCGTAATGTGGAAGGGGTCTGTTGCCGAACGGGAGCAAAATAAATCCATTCTTCCATCGGGCAGGATGATGACTTCTTTCGGCTTGTCTGATTTGTTGTGCAACATCCAGAAGCTATCGACATAGTCTTCAAGCGAGGGCTCGGGTGTTACCGATGTAAATTCGAAATCATGATCTGTAGTCATCTGTTGTTTCCGCCCCGGGTATTGTATTTCTATCCCAAAAGTAAGAAAATTGCAGCTTACAGGCGCAGTAGTTTTTCCCCTGCTGTATTCATGTTCAAGCCGGATCACAGATCCGCTTTATTGAGGGTCCCGCATGCCCTTCGGAACATACCGGGCAGCTTGGTATTATCCGATGAAGTAGTAAATTTAGTCAGATGGTTATTTTTGTAGCGAGTGTAATGGAGCAGGGAGAGGTACTATTTCTTTGACTATTTCATAACGAAATCATGAATAAGCTATATAAGCAACGAAATTTCTATGCATTAGTAACCACTTTAACGGTAGCAATAATGTTTACTGTAATTTCAACCGTAATTAAGCATTCGGCAGAACTTATTACTAATAACAGGTTAGGGGGGATTCTTATCAGTGTACTTTTATCAAGTGGAATATTCACCACACTTTCTGCATTTTTGTCTTGGTTATTTGAGAAGATCAAAAGAGTAAAGGAATTGCTGCTCAGGAAGCAGTTCATCGAAGGGATATGGGTTGGCTATGCCGAATACGAGGGAAAGGTGAGTTACATCGTTGAAAGAATTGAACAGTCCTTTGAAGGGATATTTATTGTTGGCCGCTCCTATTCTGTTACGAGTGCCGGATCGTTTGTACTAACATCCAGCTGGAAGTCCACTGTAGCTAAAATAAATGTAAGGGAAAAGGAGCTGCAATATACCTACATCAATATATCATACGGATCAAATGATGAACCTGAATATACAGGATTTGCGAGTTTCGGAATAGAAAATTTTCAAAACAAAAAGAATAAATATAGAGTTCAATCGGCTAGTTCATTTCCATTATTACGCTCATACAGTATGATTGGAAAACTAAATGATTTCACACCAAAAGGAAAAGAATTGACTTCAGTTGAACTTAAAATTACAGATGAGCTTAACTATGAGTTGGATGGTTTCATGCAGTATGCATACAACTTTTGGAAATATGATAAGCTAAGGCACCAAGTCGAGCTTCATGTCTAAGCAAAAGAAAAGGCGCAATATCCTGTATTGCGCCTTTTGCTGAGCAAAGTGTTGTTACTTATGCTTGCTGCCGTAAGGCGTTCTTTTGACCATATAGTCCAGGCCGCTTCTGTACGAATCCATAGAGCTGCCGAAGGGAGACCTCGTTTCGGAATAGATCTTGTTGCCCGCATCGTTGTAAATCTCCAGCCTCAGGTGATCGTTGTATTTTACCGAAGTACTGGATGAGTTTACATTGTAGCCGCTGGCTTTGGTTTTGTTACTGTTGTTTCTTTTGGGGCCGCTTTCATAGCTGGAACTGCTGCTGCCGATCGTATTGGTGCCTTCGTTCTGGATCTCTACGGAACCAAATACAACGAACTCTACACCCAGCATTTTAGCCAGTTCTTCCGGTGCCATAGCATCCAGCTTATCCGGGCTGATGTCGTTTTGCGCCAGCAGGGCATTGGTAGTCCTGGAAGCCTGCACATCCAGCGAAGTATTCTTTTCGAAGGAATTTTCACATTCGGCCTGTACTTTTTTGGCCATAGCGTCAGAATTGAGTCCGCCTTCGTTGGACACGACGGAAAAGGGCAGGATGGCCACTTTGTTTTTGGTGTTGCCCTGCTGCGCTGTTGCTGCTCCTAAAAAGCAGAAACTAAGAATGGTAGCGATTGTTTTTTTCATTTTGTATGGTATTTTATTGTGAGTGTGCAATTGTTTTAAAAAGTTCCTGCGAAGTAGAATTCAACAACATTCTTCCTGTCGGCATCAAAGAAGTTCCTGTTCTGCAGGAAGGAGTTCCGTACCCCAGCGCTAAGCCTCAATGCATTGAGGGCGGTAACATCAAACAGCAGCTCATAACCGAAAGAGTTTTGGTCGAAGGTTCTGTTCAGGGCATTGTTCTTTACCTGCGAGAAGTCCGCAAAAACATTGAGCCTGATCCGCTGGAAATACAGCAGGCCGCCGAATCCCCAATCGGGATAGAACAGGGGCAACTGGTAATTGGCGCCGGCTACATACTCTTCGTCGCCACGCATAGGCCTGTACCCGCGTGCATGGTTGAAGTTGTCCATAAAGCGGTAGTTGTTGGCCAGCTCTTCCTTCAGGTACCCGCCCCGCAGGTAAAAGCTGTGGTTGCGTGCAAAACCGGGAAAGTACAGGTTGGCCTGGGCCATCAGCTTCAGCGCTGTAGTATTGCTCAGGCTGCTGCCCAGGTAAGCCGTCAGGTCCTGCCCGAAACGCGGGTTGAAGTTCTGGTGCGCCTTGTCCCTGTAGTTGAAGAATTGCAGCCCGGCTTCAAGTGCAGTAAAGTTCTTGTCGCTGATGGCCGGCACCGATACGTCGTTCAGTTTGTATTTGTTGGTGATGACCTGGCTGATCCCCGCATTCAGGGTCAGGCCGGAATGATAAATGCCATGCTTCCATTTCAGGGGCAGGCTCAGGGCGGCGGTATAGATATTTTCAGTAAAGTTGAGGGTGTCGGCCGATGTGGCGCCGGTATCGGCCAGGTTGGTGGGGGAGAGGATGCGCCTTTCATTGATGGCTGCCTGAAGGCTGACAGGCAGGTAATAACGGGCATAATCTACCCGGCCGGAAGCATACAGGGCGCGTTCGTTGATATTGTAGCCGCCGGTGATTTCAGCGCCGAAATCATTCAGGATATTGTTGATCGAAATTTTCAGGTGTACATCGCTCTGGCTGCCGCTGATGGCCCAGGAGTGCAGCTGCGGGCTGCGGATCAGGCCCTTGTAGTCTTTTACCGGGTATTCATGCTTCGGTATATTGCTGTACAGCTTGTGTTCTACGGCAGTGGTCCTGACCTTGTAAAAAGCCTGGTCTTCCGGTTCTGTAATGCTATAGACGGGTGCCGAGGCCGGGTCTATGGCCTGGCGGGTCAGCTGGTCGCCCAGGTGTGTAAATTCAGAAAGCACCATTGTCTTTTCGTCCGCAGACACGGAAGGCATACCGGCTGCCACTTTTACAGAACTGAGCTGCCTGATCTGTTTGTCGCCTTTTAGGCTGACGGCAAAAATATTGTTGATGCCGGTATAGCTGGCGGTAAAGTAAACATACTGTTTGCCGATCGTCATGGGGCCGATGACCTGCCTGGACCAGGGCGTGAGTTCGGTGACCTGGCGCGTGTTCAGGTCGTACTTCAGCATGGCGATCTTACCCTCGCGTTTAGCCAGGTAGACAATAGCGGCATCGTCTTTGGTCCAGTGCGGGTAGGAGATAAAGTCATTCTGCGGGTTCAGCAGGCTATCCACAGCATTTCCGCTGCCGGCGTCCAGGAAAACAATCATGTTACGGATGTGCTCGTTGGCCCGCACAGCGACCAGTTTATTGCCGCTGTTCGAAAACTCAGGTGCAAAAAGTTTTGTCTTCGCGGTCAGGCGCCTTTTTGAATGGGTATTCAGGTCATAGGTGCGGATCACGGAGTAGTTCCGGTTCTGCCATCTTTTGTCCGTGGTAAATTCATTCCAGGCGATGCGGCCGTTGTTGACGGAAAGGAAGGTTTCATTGACCCCGATGCCCAATACCGCTACGGGTTTTTCTTTGCCATCTTTGATGTGGACGATCTCACCGGT
Organism: Chitinophagaceae bacterium; assembly: GCA_016786525.1. GTDB lineage: Bacteria > Bacteroidota > Bacteroidia > Chitinophagales > Chitinophagaceae > Rurimicrobium. Next base: position 11,639 of record JAEUVW010000222.1, on the reverse strand, counting down.
GCGTTTGTAGCTTTCTTTACGGCAGATAATGCTTCCGTCTTCCAGCTGATGTGCCCACTGGTAGCTGGTAACGGTTTTACGGGGCAGCTTGGTAACAGGGGTAGTAGGAACCAGTTTTATCTCTTTCAGTTCGTCGCTCCATTCTTTTTTCAGGCTGGCATAGGTATGGTAGTAGGCCTTCCTGCTGGTGAGCCCCGTATGCCTTTTCATCGCCCTGGAGAAAGGGTAGAGTACGCTCCTGTACGAACTGGCATCGCGCATTACTTTAGCCCATACATCCGGCCCGTGCTCGTCGCGCATCTGCCGGAGTAGAGCATAGCCCAGGGGATAGTGATTGGGCAGCAGGTCTTTAAAAGACCCGTTGCGTGCTTTGATATATTTGTAGTCCCTGTTGTCAAGCAGCAGGGCGCGTTGCTCTTTGAAAAAATAAGGCGTCCTTCCCCTTCCTGATCCGGAAAACAAAGTCTCAGTCTGCACCGCATCCCCTTCCATATACCAGTTGGGCATGGCGAATACGGTGCCCAGTGCCCACATTTGCTGCCCGCCGATAATGGACAGGAATTTGGTAAAGCCCCTACGGGAATTCGCAAACTGCAGCGCATGGCGGTATTCATGAAAAGACAGTCCGTCGATCCAGTTCATAGAACCCAGGATGTTGAAATTCTGGAAACCGGTAGCGTAAAATTCGCTGCGGAACGGAGCCAGGGCTACGTAACCGTTGGAGACCACCTGGTTGGTCTGCAGCAAAAGATTCAGGTGTTTCCTTTTGCTGCCGATGGTAACACCGGCACTATCGTGTATGTAATTGATGATATTGGAGACCCGCTGTGCTTCCGCAGTATTGCCTTCCGGAAAGATCACTTTAACGGCTTTGGATTGGATGGCCTTCCAGTGGATATCCGCAGGATTGTCTCCGCTGACACTGGTTTGCGCCTGCGCACCGTATGTAAAAAATAAAAATGATAAAGAGGAAAAAATAGATTTACGGTTCATCATATGTTGTTTGGTTTATCAATAATAACAAAAGTATATGCAATATTTTGGTTTTTGTATAGAATTGATTCGAAACTTAATTTGGTAATATTACTACAGTATATTCATAAAGATATTTTTTCATTTTTTACCAGATAAGTTGGTTAAATTGCAATAGCCAAATTTACGTATATGAAAGAATTTAGTTTTATTTTTCTTGCTTTATGTTCAACTCTATGGCTCTGCTCCTGCAACAAAGAGGATGCCGGAAAGGAAAAGGGTAAAGGACGCATTCGCTTCTGGACGACCAGGCTGGAGGCCTATAAGGGATACATCAATGTGGTGATCGACAGCCTGGCACGTAACATTACCTTATCCTGGCCCTCCCTGCCTGATGGTAACAACACGCAGGGTACGGCTGTGTTTGAACGGCCTGCCGGCAGCTATAATTACGTCACGACGGACGGCAACGGCGCTGTATCTTTCAGCAACGTGAATGTATTTGCGGATTGCTTTGACCATAAAACAGACTGATGCTTCCTGCAGGAAGACCTTTCTTTTTTTGAGCGCTCCGACCTGCCTGTACCGGAGACTTAGGGGACAGGCGATGAAACTTTAATGAAAAAAACAGCTGCTTGTTTTGCGTACAATGTGCCTTATTGCTTTGTTGGTTGCCGGAATACAACCGGGCTCCTTCGCCGGGGTTCCCGGCGGAGATACGCTTTCAACGCCGCGGCTGAAGACGCCGACCCTTGAAAAATTCAATGACTGGATCGTCATCAAGGCGGCATTTGTCAATGCTGCAGAAAGCTATTCCGTTGATGCCGGCACCTACCACCTGGAACTGCAGCCCAATCCTTCCGAGTTGTTCCGCACCTACTTCAATTACCGCTTTGTCTCTTTTTACATCACCTACATTCCGCACTTCCTGCCTGCAAACAACGACAATGACATCAAAGGCCGGAGCAAAGGTGGTGGCCTGGGGCTTTCGTACAACAACAATGAATGGTTTGGCGGGGTCAGCTATGCAAGAACAAAGGGCTATTATGTCAGCAACACCAGCCATTTCCGCCCGGGATGGAAAGAAGGAGACCCTTACATCCAGGTGCCCGACCTGAAGATCACCAATTTTGAAGCTATGGCAGGGTACAATACAAACCAGGCCTTTTCGATGAGTGCGGTGTCGGACCAGACACAGCGGCAACTCAAAAGCGCCGGAGCCTTTATACCCCGGCTGTCTGTACGCTACTACATTGTTGACGACGAAAGCCCCGGTGGGACCACGCAGAAAGCAAACAACTGGCAGGTCCTGCTGGGCGCAGGGTATCACCATACTTTTGTTCTGTACAAAAGACTGTACCTGTCCGGCGCATTTACCCCTGCCTTCGGGTATATCTATACAAAGCTGCTGACGCGCGATCCGGCAGGCAATATCCACAGTACCATCAACAGCCCCATTTACCAATGGGACGCCCGCCTGGGCTTCGGGTACAACGGGCACCGTTTTTTTTGCGGCACTTACGGCACGGCACTGTCTTCACGGTACACCCAGGGCCTGAGTACGGCGGTGAACAGGAACATCATGGTGTCCCTGCAATTGTTTTTAGGCATCCGTATCGGGGAGCCGAAAGCACTGGGCCGCCTGTACAAGAAAATACTACCGGTTCCTGCATCCAAAGAAACCGGTCACTAAGCCTCATCCAATAATCCGGAGATCTGAAAAAATACTGCTTCATATGGCCCCTGTTGCTGCTGTGCTCCCTGCACACAGAGGCGCAGCGCCAGATGGCGGATACGGCCGTCAGCAGGCCACCCGACCCGCTGGTCAGCGGGAAAAAACATTTTTGGCGCGCATCGGCTGAGCTTGCCGTCGCCCAGTTGCTGCCCTGGTCGTTTAACCGCTATGTGCGGAAAGCAGCCTTTGCCAAAGTCAGCTTCAGCAGCATCGGCAGCAACCTGAAGCCCTCCAGCTGGGCATGGGACGACAATAAATTCAATACCAACCAGTTTGCCCACCCTTACCACGGGAACCTGTACTTCAGCGCTTTCCGCAGCAATGGCTATACCTTCTGGCAGTCTGTACCGGCGGCCTTTGCCGGGAGTTTCATCTGGGAAACGGCAGGGGAAACGCACCGCCCGGCACCCAACGATTTCCTGAATACCAGCCTCGGGGGTATTGCCTTGGGAGAGGTGACGTACCGCCTGGCCAACAAGCTGATCGATGGCAGGGCAAGGGGCACCCGGCGGCAAAGCCAGGAAATACTGGCCCTGCTGGTGAACCCGGTGAATGGCGTGAACAGGATTATCAACGGTACATGGGGCAGGGCAGGCGCCGATGCCGACAGCAGTATCCCCCTGGCGACAAGCCTTGATGCGGGCGGCCGCCGCTTTGGTACCCGCAGCCTGAAGGGCTATACCAAAGGACACGATGAACTTTACTTCCGGCTGCGCCTGCAATACGGGGAGAAGTTTGAAGCGTCCGGCGTGCCGTTTTCCAGTTTTACGGCGCAGGTAGAAGCCGGTGCGGGCGACTCCGCTTACCTGAATACGGTACAGGTGAATGGCGCCCTGGGTACCTGGAATATGAAAGAGGGCAACTTCCGGCATCACCTGTATTCCATAACGATGAACTACGATTTTTTCAAGAACAGCGCTTTCGAATATGGGGCGCAAAGCCTCAACCTGAAGCTGATCTCGAACTGGCGGAAAAACAGTGACTTAAAGATATATACCGAAATCGGTTGCGGGGCCATCCTGCTGGGGGCGGTGCCGGACAAATACCTGTATTACGGCGAGGGGCGCAACTACGACTACGGTCCGGGTATCAGTATGGTGGCCAATGCCGTGCTGAAGTATAAGAACAGGGTCGAGCTGGAGTGCAGCTACAAAGGCGGAAGGTTTCAAACCGTGGATGGGAATAAATCATCCTTTATCCTGAATACCCTTACGGCAGACGCCCGCATCAGGCTGCCTAAAAATTTCTCCCTGGCAGCGGGGCTGGGGCAGTTCAACCTGGTCGGGTATTACAAAGATTACGACAATGTGAGTGAGCGCTATCCCTTCCTGCGTTTTGCGCTGGGGTATCATATAGAGTAAACGGAAAGGGGCGCAACGGCTTGTGTCAGGCTGTTGCTTCGTTTTCCTGAGCCGGTGGCGTCCAATGTACTTCTGCCTGCGGGAGGGGAATAACGATGCCGTTTGCTTTGAAGGCCGCGTCTACTGCCGCGATGAGGTTATGGACCGCCGCGGTCTCATTGAAAGTGCTGGCCCAGAAAATAAGGTCGAAACTGACAGCGCTGTCGCTGAACTTTGTCGCTACCGCATTGGGTTTGGGCAGGGGCAATACGGCTTCACATTGACCGGCAGCAGCCTCCAACACCGATTTTACCTGCGCCAGGTCCGAGCCGTAGGCCACGCCCACCGAAATCCTGAGCTGTTTACTGCCTTTGGACAGGGACCAGTTGACCACATGCGTATTCAGGATGTCGCCATTAGGCACAACCAGCGAGGCTCCGTTGGTGAGCGCCACGATACTGCTCCTGAAGCCTATAGAGCGCATATGCCCCGTTTTGCCGTTGATCTCTACCAGGTCGCCCACGTTCACCGGTTTTTCGAATGCGATGATCAGGCCGCTGACCAGGTTGCTGACCAGGGATTGCAAGCCTAAGCCGATACCGACGCCCAGTGCACCCAGCACAATGGTCAGGCGGTCAAGCGGCAAGCCGGAGGCCGCAAAGGCCAGGAAAACCCCTACGCTGATAATGATGATCCGGGCCAGCAATACCCAGCTGCCGATGGGCAGGCCTTTCAGGCCGGTACCGGCACTGCGGGCGGTGCCGATGCGGTAATCGGCCAGGAAAGAGATCAGGCGCGACAGCATCAGGGAAAACAGCATAATGGCGATAAACAGGAAAATGCCGTTTACCGAGAAACTATAGCTGCCGATTGTGCGCTCTGCGTGCAGGAATGCTTTCAGCGGTTCGAATATACGGTTGAACAGGTAAAACTGACGGCCCACGATGACCAGCCAGGAAAGGCCGAAGATGCCGTACAGCAGGATGGGCATCTTGGTGCCGATGTCGTGGAGCCACAGCAATGATGTCTTGGAATCTGTGTTGCGGTAGAACCTTTGTCCCAGGCTCAGTTGTTCGCTTAAAAGCCGGGTCAGCCAGATGAAGATGATGCCGACCACTATGCCCGTATACCCCACGTTCAGCAATATTTTGGCCGTATTGTAACGCCCGAAGATATTCAGCAGCAGGGAAAGCGCCTCTGCAATGACGAGGAAGCGGATGAACACGACGATGGTCTTTTCTTTCAGGGCGTGGCGGTGCCTGCTCGCGAGCAGCGACAAGCCGTATACGACACCCGCTACGGATAAGCAAAACATGACCCAGCGTTCGGTGCGGGAGGCCTGCAGGATAAGGTTGTTGGCACAGGCTGTGAGAAAGAGCAGCGAGGTGACGATCCAGAAGCGCAGCCAGTAGGCCGTTATATACCCACGGGCAAAGGTGATCAGGCTCACAATGGCAATCAACCAGATGCAGATCGAGAATATGAACGGGGCGGTGATAAACAGGAACTGCGACAGGCTGGCGACGATGAACACTGCGGTGCCCAGCGGGTGCCTGACGATCAGCTTTTCTGCATCTGCATCATTTTTTGCCGTGATTTTTTTCCCCAGGGAGCGGTGCCCCCGGTACAGCAGGGCCGCCAGGAGTACCAGCAGCCATATCAGGTACAGGTTGCTCCTGAGGTAAAAGCGGAAGGCCATCTTTTCCTTTGCATAAGAATAGTGCAGGATTTCGGAAAGGGGCCTGTAATGTTTTGCCGCAGCCCAGATGTCGGGTAATTCCCGTTTCAGGCTGATGCTCGCCAGGTCTTTCCGCAGGGTCTCCACATCATCGTAAGACGCAGTAAGGTCCAGCAGCAGGCCGTCTGTCTGGTTCTGTAAAGCATCTACATCGATCATAGCCTGGTTCAGTGCATTGTCGGAAGGATTGCCTTCCCTGGCGATGACCCGCAATCTTTTCAGGTACCGCAGCAGCGAGGCGGAGTCTGCCGGGAAGGCGTAAATGACCGGGTCGCTCAGTAAAGAATCGAGCCGGGTGCGGAAGCGGCTCAGGTTGGCGCTATGCTGGTCAATTTGTTTTTTCCTGGCGCTCACGTCAGCAATCAGGCGGTTCAGCACCACGGAGGAAACGGATAGATTGCGTTCCGTCTGCGTGGTCCCCTTGTTGGTGAAAATGCCGTCCCTGGCGATCTTGTAGGCCGCTGTTGCCGCTTGCAGGCTTTTTTTAAAAGCAGCGGTATCCGGCGCGGCATTCAGGTACAGCTTTACTTCCTGTGCTGTTCGGATCAGTTTGTTGCATACTGCCCGTTGCCTGATGGCGGTAAGCCCTTCTTTAAACGCAGCGCTGCTCTTTTCCCTGTCTGCATTGGCTGCACGGATCACTTTTTGCACGAAAGGAGATACGCTGTCCCTGTTGGCCTGCAGCGTATCCTGCGCCCGTACTGCCGGTGTGGGTAAGAGCAGGAACAACAAGGGGATCAGGAAGTATCCTGCAAAAGGTTTTACTGTGGTGCACATAAAGAAAAAGAAACCGTGTAAGGAGAAAATGCTATTTGGTGTGTACCACGATACCGGCGCCCACATTGATGAGCTGTATATGCTGGGAGGTACGAATTGCCGGCAGTTCGCTTCCCCGCAGGGTAGACGAAAACTTAGATGCGGAATAGTCAGCAATCAGCTGGAAATCGAGCAGGTCTTTGATAAGCCTGAACCCGACCTGCGCACCGATCACGTAAGCAAATGAAAACTGTGAATCGTATTTCAGGTTGTCGTTAAACAAAACAGTGGTGTTGTCTGTATCATATACAGTAATGTCAAAGTTTTTGAAGGAATTGTACATTAAACCAGCCTGTGCGGACAGGCCCAGGGTGATGAATTTTTTGGGGTGGGCCTCATAGCCCAGGCCCAGGGTGGTGAGGAAGGGCATGTGCCTGCCCCCGCTTATCATTGTCTTTTTCCCCAGTTCCCTGGTAAAGGAGGTGTTGAGTGCAGCGTCATTCAGCGGCACCCAGGAGTAGGTAGAATGAGAAACAAAATAAAGGCCGCTTTTGAGCACCGTTTTGGAGTCGAAGTATAAGCCCCAGCCTGTGCCGGCATATCCGCCGTTCTTTAAATCTGTTGAGCGGAATTGTCCTGAAGGTATAGAAGCCATGGCGCCGATCGAAGTGTATTTGTCGGCATTGCTGAAAGGATTGGTGAACTTTTGCGCCCGGGCGCAATGCGCTATGGAAAGCAGGCCCAGTAGGGCAGAGGATATGGTGTATTTCATCTTATGGTTTTATGTATACAAATATAAACATGTTTATTTATCATTCTTTTTTAAGATTTAATTTATTTTTAATTATTTTTCATGTAGGAGCAGCTTACCCTGCCGGATCAATGAAGGTGCCGGCCCCGGGCCTGTTTCAGGACAAGACACAGGATGCGTAATTTTAAGGACACTATACTATAGTTTATGAGGAAACTTATTTATGGGATCAACATCAGCCTGGATGGTTGCTGCGATCATACCCGTTTCGGCGGTGCCGCTGATGTACACGATTACTTCACGGCGCTGATGGAGCGTACCGATACGGTGATCTATGGCCGGAAAACCTATGAACTGATGGTGCCTTTCTGGCCCGAGGTCGCCCGCACAGCGTCGATGGATGCAAAAGGTAATGCCTTTGCAAAGGTTTTTGCCGGCCTGAAACGGGTGGTGGTGTCGCGTACTGTAGAGGATGCAGCGGATGAGCAAAGCAGGATTATCCGGGACCAGGTGCAGGAAGAGATCATGAAACTGAAACAGCAGCCCGGAAAAGCAATCTCAACCGGCGGAGTGTCTTTGCCGGCACAATTGATCGAATGGGGCCTGGTGGATGAATTCCATATGGTGGTTCACCCGGTCCTTGTGGGCCAGGGGCGGCGTTTGTTTACCGAAATGCAGTTGCCGGAAAACCTGGGTTTGCAGTTACGGAACACGCAGGTAATGGACAGTGGTTGTGTAGCCTTGTGCTACGAAAAGAAATAGGGCAGGGAAGCGGTAATTGGAGGCAGGCAAACCTCCGCTTACAGTTTCTTTTCCTGTCTTGTTCTGCGGCCGGGAAGGACGCATCAGGCAATTGAGGATGCTACTTGTTGGCGGCTTTGCTATGGCCAGACCCCGCCACCAGCAAGGGCAGAGAACCAGGGGTACAGCGGTGCAGGTTTGTTTTTGGAGAGCAGCATAGACCGAAGGATACAGGCACAATTGATGCTGCCAACGTTTACTGTTTGCTCAGGCCACAATCTCCTGGTCCTGGTCCGGTGTTGCCGTGTACAAGCTTCCGTTTTCCTGTATGCCGATTCCCTGTTTTCGCTAAGGCAGGCCTGTCCTGTTGATGGTGTTGTACACCTGCTTCAACAATTGATACCTTATTTTCATGCAGCGAAAAGCATCGTTTGTCAAGTCGTTACCTGTAGTACTTAATGGGCATGATACATTTGGATCAAACCATTAAAAACTTACGGTGTATGAAAAAACTACTATTCGCTGCTGCTGTCTCGGCCATGATGACGGCACCGGCAAGCGCCCAGTATTTCCGGTATGTATACGGTACTACAGGGGCCGATGTCTGCAATGACGGGCACAACACGAACCTGAACGGTGTACCGGGCAGCCTGCTGGTGGGGCCCGGATCGGTGAACACGACTTTTGCGGTCACGCGAACGAACTTTATGGGGCAAAGTACCTCAGCCGGTCTCTTCAACAAACAATACCGCCTGGCCGATATGGCCGGGGGAGCACCTGCCCTGAAGGTACAGGACCTGCATTCGGTCGAAACGCAGGGCACGCACTATGCGCTGGCCGGATCCTATATCAACGGGGCAGGCAACCCGTCTTTCGGCGTTTTCTTCCAGCGCCTGAATGCCGCCGGCACCCTGCTGGGTACGCCGAAAGGATACACTACGGCCCTGGGTTCCGGCTATACCAATGTGCATGTACAGAAGGTGATTGCCTCTACCCGTTTTGCAGGCGATTTTTACATACTGGGCTATGCGACCAATTCCAGTAACCTGAACCGGGTGTTTGTCATCAGGGTAGATGCCGCAGGAACTGCCGCCTGGTCTAAAATCTATATGATCGGCACCGGGGCCAGTCCTACCGAGATCCCCTACGATATTGTAGAGACAGACGCACCGCATCCCGGCTCGAGAGTGGTCGAGGTGCTGGTCGTCGGGGAACAGCGCCAGGGCCTGGCCGGTAAAGCCAACGGCTTCCTGCTGCGCCTTGACGGATTGAATGGGAACACACAGAACCCCATTTATTTCTATGGCAACGCTGCCAGCGAAGATATCCTGACTTCCATCAAGCTGTCGGACAATACGGCTGTAGATCCCGGCGGTAATGGTTATGTGCTGGGCGGCTATTCCGATGTGAACGGCAGCAACGATTTCTGGTTCCTGGCCTTAAACCAGGTGGCAGGCGTAAGCTGGTCTAAAACGTATGATTATGTGAAAGGCTCTGCACTCGGCGGCGATAATCGCTGTAGTGATATCGCGGAGCACCTGGATAATACTACAGGACAGTATGAATACTTCCTGGCCGGCTATGTAGCCAAAGGTTTTTCCGGCGATGAAGATGTGGTGGTGATGCGCACCAACCAGACAGGGACGGCCACACCCAATTCACAATACACATACTATGCTCCGGGCAACCAGCGTTGCGTCCGCATGACCTGTGAGACTGGCACTTATCCCGGTCTCTACCTGTTTGGCAATGCCGTTCATGTGCCGGCCATACCCGCTCCATTGGGCAGCACAGACCGCTACCTGATCAAAGCGAAATTTGACGGCAGTTCGGCCTGTTCTACGGATATACAAACGCCTGCTGAAGCCAGCTACGCCCCTGTTACCAGTTCGCTCAACAACGACCTGATGACCGGTCTGAATATGAAAGACCTGTTTTCGTCGGAGTATTCCAATATGGATGAGTACAAAATCTGCAGCGATTGTGACGGATCGGCTTTGCCGCCACTGGTCGCACACTGGAATTTTACGGGAGGCAGCCTGGTCGATCCCATCAATGGCCTGACCGGCACTATCTTCGGAGGCGTTACACCCGCTACGGGAAAGGCAGGTGTGCCCAACACCGCGTACTCCTTCGACGGCAGCTCCGGCTACATCAGGGTGCCATCCAATCCTGTACTGGACCTTAGCTCCTGGACGATCACGGCCCTGGTCAAACCCATGGGCTTTTATTCGGGCCTCTGCCAGGATAACGCCATTGTCTGGAGAGCTCCGGAGTACTCCGCTAACCACTATGACCTGCGCATATTTGATAATGCTTTTGACCATGACTGCAACGTGTTTTCCCCTACCAAAGAGGTAGCGGCAGGTGCAGCAGCGGGTACTATTACCGGTACCAGTTGGATGGGCACAACGCCTTGTGTGTCGAATCCCTGTATCGTGCCCGGCAACTGGTATTGTCTGTGGCTGAGCTACAATGCAACGGCAGGTGTACTGGATCTCTATGTCAATGGCACCCTGACCATCACACAGGCATGGCCCAACCTGTACGGACCACCCACGATCCAGGACCTGTTTATCGGGCGGGGTAACGACATTGTCAACTGGCCGTATTTCTTCAACGGCGTGATTGATGATATTGCGATCTATGGAGGCCCGCTCTCCTGTCCTGCGCTGAGCTGTACCAACCAGGAGAACGGACTGGCCCGGAAAACGACGGAGATCAATGTTCCTGAAGCATTGTCTGAAACCGTGACCATAGCCCCTAACCCTTCCACAGGTTCCGTAACGGTGCGTGTACCCCTTGACTGGACACAAACACAGATCCACCTGTATAACGCCGTAGGCCAGTTGGTGCACACCTGGACCATAGAAGAACAATCGAAGACTGTGGACATTGCGGAACTTCCTTCCGGCATCTACGTCATGAGCCTTACCAACCAAAACAAACAAAAAGTAGTCAAACGGATTGCGAAACAATAGCCTTGTCTGGCTTTTGTTCAACCTGGTCACTGAGGAAAGCACAAGGCCCTGAACTCCGGTTCGGGGCCTTGTTTATGAAGTCTTGCCGCACTTTCCCTAAGCATGGGCACCCTGTTGCATTGGCCGTAATGTTGTGGAATGCCTGGTATAATTGATCAATAATGTACTTTTAGTTCGTGCCTGTTAAAATATTCTATACACTGCTGCTGGTATTGACCGGCAGCCTTGCCGGAGCGCAAGTGCCGGGGATGCGGAAGTACACTCTCCTGGACGGTTTTACCGCCAACAACGGTTACTATATTGACCAGGACAAACGCGGCTATTTATGGATCGGTACAGACAATGGCGGCATGCGTTTTGATGGAAAGCAATTTGTCGAACTGCAGCAATACAACCGGCTCAGGAATATGGTTATCCTGCGTTGCGCTTTTGTAGACAGCTCCGTCGTGTTTTTGTTCACGTTTGCAGGTCCGATGTACAGCATGAACTCTCGTACACTGAAGCCTATCCGTATTCACCCGGAAATCCTTGTCCCGAATTTTTGGGGGCACGAAGGTTCGGGGGAGGCTTTTTTAGCGATCAACCAAAAATTAAAAAGAGCTTACCGCTTTTATGGAAATAAGAT
>JAEUVW010000212.1 GCA_016786525.1 Chitinophagaceae bacterium | reverse complement strand
GGGAGCTGTGGATCAAAAGCCTGTTTATCGGCGAATATGCCAATGCAGGCTATGCAGGCCACGTCACCACCCGCGAACGCAAACTGCTGCTGACCAAAAAGGAGCTGCGCAAATGGGAGTCGAAGATCAAGGAGAAAGGATTTACGATTGTGCCCTTAGCGGTATTCATCACCGACGAAGGCTATGCGAAAGTGGAGATCGGCCTGGGCCGCGGTAAAAAGCTGCACGACAAGCGCGAGACGATCAAGAACCGGGAAGCGGAGCGCGACCTGAAGCGGTACCTGAAATAAACACTCATTTTACAGAAACGGAACAGCTGCCCCTGGGCAGCTATTTTTTTGCCCTGTACTGCCTGGCTTTGATTCCTGCTGGAAGGTATTGGCAGGCGATTGATAGAAAAGGCCTGCCTGTTGTCGCATAAACGGCGGAAATATCCACGATTATAATGGCATATCAATTATTTTATATAATTATCATCTACATTGGTGTTTTAAAAACCAGAAGAAAAATTAAAGCGCGATCCCATATGAAAAAAGGCCGGGAACCTTACCTACTCAATAACCAGTACTAACATTTTAAAACGTATTAAAAATGAAAAAAACTATTTTAAGTGCTTACCTCCTGGCAGCGTGTCTGCTGAACTCCGGTAATTTGTTTGCCCAAACATCTGCCTCCCTGCCTGAGGCCCCATTGCCCACTGTTCCCGGACCCGTACTTCGTCCGCAGAATGCAGGCAGCAGCACCATGCAGAGTGTGAATTTTATGGGTGCCGTCAATAACCTTTATATCCACAGCTGGGATGTATTCTCCATGTCTAATTTCCATGGCATTGCCTGGCACAGAACCAGCTCCACCGGTGCTACGCTGGATCAGGGTTACCTGACAATCAAATATGCCAATGATATTGACATAGCCCTGTATGCTGACGGAGGCACCTACTTCGCCCTCGCCGCCTATTATTATGATGATGGTACCATCAGGGGTCACTACTACGACATCTATAAGTTTACGTCCACAGGGCTGGTGCCTTTTTCCCTGATGAACCTGTTGACGGCCACACCCAGCTTCGGCAGGATCAATGTGGATGCCAACACGCCCTATGGCTTGGCCATTACCTGGTCTTATCCCGGTGCGGGGATCTATGTAAAAGCTGCGAACCTTCCCGGTGCTGCTTTTGGGCCGAATGTGCTGCTTACAGGCAGTGCCGGCTATAAAGATCCCGATGTGTGTATCCTCCGGTACACCGGCAACCTGACCCTGCAACTGGCAGAATTGTCTAATGCCGGTACCCAGGTACGTGAGCAAAGGCTCAACTTTGCTACGGCGGTTGGCGGCTCTTCTGCCGGCCTGACCACCGAATACATAATGGGCACGAGCACTGCTTTCGGCTCACCTCGTATCGACGGCCCGGATGCATTCAATGTACAGAAATGGGGAATGGTATTTGCGGAATACAGCTATGCAGGCGGTACTGCAAACGAAAGGATTTACGCTGCGGTACTCAATACTACCTGGAGTGCCACGCCGACCACGGTATTGGTGAACGGCGCTTCTTATGCCACGTCTTACTTCCAGCTGAACAACCCCGTTGTGGCTTACAATGCCAATGCAAGCCAGATTACTGTAGGCTGGATCACCCGGAACAATACAACAGTGATCACCGGAACAACGGACA
>JAEUVW010000405.1 GCA_016786525.1 Chitinophagaceae bacterium | reverse complement strand
CGTCACATTGGTATCTTTCAGTTCGTTGATCAGGCCTTGTGTAAAGTTGTATACAAAGGCTTTGGTTGCCGCATAGACGCTCAGCAAAGGGGACGGGGCTTTGCTGGCTGTAGAGGCCAGTTGCAGGATCTTCCCGGAGTTGCGGGCGACCATTTCGCGCAGGAAAAGCTTCGTAAGCACCACAACGGAGCTGATGTTGAGCTGGATAATATCCAGTTCTTTGTCCAGGTCCGTATCGACGAAATTGCCCCAGATACCCTGCCCCGCATCATTCACCAGTACATCGATGCGCAGGCCGAGCTGCTTTACCTTTTCATACAATTCGTGCGCGGCACCCGGCTGCATCAGGTCTGCAGCAATCTCATAGGTCTGTATGCCATAGGTATCCTGCAGCTCCTTACCCACTTTCTTCAGTTCGGTCATATTACGCGATACCAGTACAACGTCATAACCGTCTTCTGCAAAACAATGGGCCAGCTCAAGCCCGATGCCGCTGGTGGCCCCGGTTATCAAGGCCGTTTGTCCTTCGTAGTTGGTGTATTCCATAAATTATACGTTTTAAAAGAATTGATTGGTCAGTATTGCTTACTCAGCTTATTGAGGATCAGCTGTGCGGTTTTGTCAATACAATTTAAGACAATTTCTTCCTGTTTACCTGAAAAAACTTCGCGGTGTGCAATGGAGGTACCCGGCATCAGGATATGAACGAACATGGTTCCGATCGGCTTTTCGCGTGTTTCGCTGCCGCCCGCGGTGGTCAGACCGGTTACCGCGACAACGATCTCCGTTTCAAAAAAGTCTGCAGCATTGACCGCGAGGACCTCTGTTACTTCTTCAGATTCGGGTGTATAGGCTTCTATGAGCTCCTGGGGTACTTGCAGGATATGCTCTTTGACAAAAACATTATAGCAGGATATGCCTCCTTTCAATATGTCCCCGGCTTCCGGGGTCAGGGAAAATTCTGCACACATCCTGCCTGCAGTGGCACTTTCCACAAAGGCAATACTCCAACCTTTATGCGCAATGGCTTTACTGCATTCCCGGACTGCTTTTCTCGACATGCTGCTTATTTTGTGTAAAGATGTTGCATTGAAGTCTCCTCCTTTTTATATTATTTCAGGCATTCCTTACATAATCTGGCACCTGCTGTGTACCCTATCCCAGGATCACCGGACTTTTTGTAAAAAAGCTAACAGGTAATTATTTATCAAACGTTGTAATATTGTGAGCCTTTACAAGGCCTGCTGCATCATGAACAGAAACCGCTGGAGCAACCGCATCATTTACGCTTTTCAGTATATTCCCTTTACCTGGAATACGCTTTTCTTCGGCGCACTGGCATGGATAGCATACAAGATGCTGTACCGGCCCCTCAACAAGGAAAACCTGACCGATGCACAATTGCCGTTTGTACGGCTGATGGCCGTTTTTGTTGCCTGGCTCCTATTAAGCCTTATTGTACTTTCGCTGCTCAGCACCCTGGCCAGCTGGCTTTATTTCCTCTGGCTGCGCCGGAAAAATAAGTCTGCGCTTCACATGAATTTCTATACGGAAGAACAGAACGGGAAAAGGAAGCAATACCTTGAGGCCAGTATCAGCAAGGCGCTCAGGCCCATCCTGGGTGTTGTAAAAGGCAGGTTGTTTTACGACAACAACCTGCTGACCGGAAGCTTCAGCCTCTTGTCTGCACACCGTAAAAAGAATTCCCTGCTGAGGGAGGCGATCAGCGGACGCAGCCGCATCAGCCTGCCCGATATCAAAGAATACCAGATCAGGGGCAGCATTGTTTTTTTTGAAGACATGTTTCACCTGCTTTCGCTACCGGTGTTTTCCCGCATGAGCGGTGACTTTTACCAGTCCCCGAAACACAGTATCCATGCCGCAGAGGAGGTAGCCCCCAAAAAGACAGACACGATGGATATCCGCATCGACCAGTTGCGGAAAGTGGAGGGCGAATACCTGAACTATAAGGATTTTGAATCGGGCGATGATGTACGGCGTATCGTCTGGAAAGTATATGCCAAAAACAGGGACCTGGTGGTCCGCATTCCTGAACGCATGGAACCGTATGCGTCGCACCTGTATTTCTATGCCAGTTTTTACAATACGATCAACTCCCTGGCGGGCGCCGCTTATTTTGCAGAAATGCTCAATTATTACAAAAGCAATGTATGGTCAGTGTACGAGGCGCTGCAACGCCAGGAATGGAAAATGAAGTATATCCCCGATCAGCATTTTGTGCTGAAGGGGCAGCGCTCAGAGTATGAAAAAGATGAGCGCATTGTGAGCAACAGTGTATGGCAAAGCAAGAACAGTACACGCGACTATTTTTCACCTAAAAAAGGAACGGTGCTCGTCATCAGCTCCCTGATTGACCCGGCAGAGCTGGCCGGTATCCTGGAAGAATCGGACCCCAGTGTGCAAATCATCTATATCAAACTGTCCCGCGTATTTCACCAGTACCTGGCCTGGAGCTGGATCAAAAGCCTGCTCTTTATCCCGGCGCCGGATCGTCTTTCCAAACTGAAGAGCAGCTGGCCCTTCAACCCCCTGAGAAGACAGCTGCTGAAAAATGAGCGGCAAATAGAAGACCTGCTGCGCTAGCGGGCGGGCACTATTGCTCATGGTCTTTACAAATACAGGAATTCAATGTACTTTAGCGGCTCGAACATGAATAATATGACACACGATCACGAAATATTCGGACTGATCCGGGAAGAACTGGAGCGTCAACGCAGGGGCCTGGAATTAATCGCCTCGGAAAATTTTACCAGCATGCAGGTCATGCAGGCTATGGGCAACGTCATGACCAATAAATACGCGGAAGGCTACCCGGGTAAACGCTACTATGGCGGTTGCGAAGTAGTAGACAAAAGCGAACAGCTGGCTATAGACAGGGCAAAGAAGATCTTCGGCGTGGAGTATGTGAATGTTCAGCCCCATAGCGGGGCGCAGGCCAATACAGCGGTTATGTTCGCCGTATTGAAACCCGGCGATGCCATCCTGGGCTTAGACCTGAGTATGGGCGGCCACCTGACGCATGGCTCACCCGTTACTTACTCCGGGAAGATCTACAACGCACACCACTATGGTGTACGCGCCGAAGACGGCCGTGTAGATTATGACGCCCTGGAAGCCAAGGCCCTGGAAGTAAAGCCCAGGCTCATCATCTGCGGCGCCTCTGCATACAGCCGCGACTGGGACTATGCCCGCATCAGGGCTGCTGCCGATAAGGTAGGTGCACTGGTACTGGCCGATATCGCCCACCCTGCGGGCATGATCGCTGCAGGATTGCTGAACTCTCCTTTTGACCACTGTCATTTTGTGACCTCTACTACGCACAAAACATTGCGCGGCCCCCGTGGCGGTATCATCATGATGAAGAACGATTTTGAAAACAACTGGGGTGCTGTGGGGCCGAAAGGAGAAACCCGCCTGCTGAGCCAGTTGCTGGACCTTGCCGTATTCCCCGGTATCCAGGGCGGTCCGCTGGAGCATGTGATCGCAGCCAAGGCCGTTTCTTTCTTCGAGATATTGCAGGATGAATACAAGACTTACGCACGCCAGATGCAGGTCAATGCGCAGGCCGCAGCCGAAGCCTTCATGGCAAAAGGATATGATATCGTATCCGGCGGCACCGACAACCACCTGCTGCTGATCGATCTCCGCAACAAAGGCATTTCCGGTAAGAAAGCAGAAAACACACTCGTAAAAGCCGACATCACGCTGAACAAGAATATGGTTCCTTTTGACGACAAATCGCCCTTTATCACCTCCGGTATCCGGGTAGGCGTACCCGCCATTACCACACGCGGACTAAAGGAAAAAGATATGGTGCAGGTGGTGGACTGGCTGGACAAGGTACTGTCTGCCCCTGATGACGAGACGGTGATCGCAAGGGTAAGAGGTGAAGTCAATGAATTCATGAGTGCGTATACCATGTACCCTGAAATGGGCTAGGTACACCAGGCTATAGAACAAACAAAGAAGGCTTAACTGAAAAGTTAAGCCTTCTTCTTTTATATTGCTTCAGCCTAAGCGCTGATCACATCTTCAAAAGCAATGCCGTACTTGCGCAGGCGATTCAATACCGGGCGGTACACTTCAGGCATAGTGGGGATCAGTACGCCGGTCGGGATCCTGATATTTTTAGACAGAACCAGTTCTGCAAGGATGGCCATAGGCATACCGACGGTTTTGGCCATGGCCGAAAACTCGCTGTTGGCACCAGTAGTCACCATGCTGGTCACCAGGTTGTTCACATTTCCCTTGTACCGGTACTCGATCTCATGCTGCATGACGACCATATCTTTATCTTCCGGTTCCATTTTCCATTTCCTGCTGAGAATATCGAGCAGGATGGCCGCCGAAGAAAGCCTGCCTTTACCAATAGGCTGATCGGTAAACAGGTCCAGCCATTCAATCATTTTCTGAACGGACGGGCTTTTGATGTCAAATTTTTTCCAGGCAAATTCGGCGGGAGCCAGTGCAGTATCGTCATAGCCCATCAATTGCTGCATCCACTCCTTATACGTTAAGTGATCGGTATCAAATTCCTGCCCCGCATCGGTCAGGCCCATACGGATCAGGCCATTCCAGCCTTTGATGAAAGCAGGATACCGCAGTGTAGCCCTCAGGAAATCTTTTGCTTCGGGAACATCGTACAACTGGATATAGGGTATGGAATCCCTGTTGGCATAATAAGCCAGTTTGCCCACCTGCTCACAATGGATCGTGCTGGTATGCTCAAAGACCTGCTCGTAACCGATGCGGACTTCCTTACCGTTCTTCAGGAACTTTGCCCCGTCTTTACCGGCATTGATCACATTCTGGGGATTCCAGCTGAATTTATAATGCCAGGGGTTGTTATCGCTTTCGGGCGCAATGAGCCCGCCACAATAAGACTTAAAAGAGATGATATCCGAACTTACTTTGCGGATGCTGTCAAAGATATGGCTGGCGGTCATGTGGTCAATACCGGGATCTAAGCCCATTTCGCACATAAACATCAGGCCCTTCTCTTTAGCTTTCTGATGCAGTTCCTTCATTTCTTCCGAAGCATAGGAAGAGGTGATGAGGTTTTTCTCAAATTCAAGACAGTCTTTCGCAAGCAGGATATGCAGGTGCGGCGGCATCAGGGAGAGCACCAGGTCTGCCTGTTTGACCAGCTTCTGGCGTTGCGCCTGGTTGTTGATGTCCAGAACGGCAATTTCTGCCAAAGG
>JAEUVW010000180.1 GCA_016786525.1 Chitinophagaceae bacterium | reverse complement strand
TTACCCTACCAATGAAGGGCGCGGCAACGGCTATAATGTGACGATCACACCCGGTATCCTGTTCATGCCGACATCGCGCCTGGGCTTTGAAGCCACTTACGGCAGGCTGGGCTACAACTATATGCGGTACCGGCAGGATTACCCACTGATGAATCCCTCTGTCTCTGCCCCCGTTTCTACTGTCTCAGACTTTGGTTTCGACCTTACTTCTTCGACGCTTACCATCGGCTTCAATTATTACTTCGGCAACCGGCCCCGCATCAGGGTCCAGGAGCAGGATGAGGACTAGGCTTTGTATTGTTTACAAGGAATCAGAACCGCAGCATACCGCTGCGGTTTTTTTATAAGGCTTGTTAAGAAACCGGTACCGGCAAACCAAATAAAGCGGATCTGCGTTACTTCAGTATAAAACAGCCTGATGATGCCGCTTTTAAGATTACTGACCGTGTTTCTGTTTTTGCTGACAGGGTTTGTTGCCTCAGCGCAGCATAACAACCCGTATTATTCCCGTACCGACACGAAAAAGCTGAAGCTCAGCGATGCGGAATGGAAAAAGGTATTGGACCCGAATGTGTATTACATCGCGCGACAAGAGGGTACCGAACGCGCTTTTACCGGTCCTTACCACGACAATCACCAGGCCGGCACTTATTATTGCAAAGCCTGCGGCAACCTGCTGTTTCAAAGCAGCACCAAGTTTGAAAGCGGGACGGGCTGGCCCAGTTTTTATCAAGCGGCGGGGAGCAACAGCGTAAAGCTCACTACAGACCCGGACGGCTACCGTACGGAAGTCTCCTGCGCGCGCTGCGGCGCGCACCTGGGCCATGTGTTCGACGACGGGCCAAAGCCTACAGGCAAACGTTATTGCATGAACGGTACGGTGCTGGATTTTGTAGCAGGGAAATAAGGGGGCTTAAAATGCCCACTGAATCCCGTCAAAGGTGCCGGAGCTCATCAGCAAAAGACAAGTCGGTTCGTTTTGTTCCGCCAGCAGCTTTTTTACCCGTTGCTCCAATGCTTCCCTGCTGTCGATGACTTCCAGGTCTTCCCGGTCAAAATAATGGTGCACTTTTGCCTGCTCCAGTGCCGGAAGGCCTTTGAGCTGCAGCGCATGGTGACTGAAGAAGACAATAGCGACATCGGCGGCATCCATACTGTGTGCATACTCTTTCAGGAACTGCTCGTTGAGACTGCTGAAGGTATGCAGCTCAAAGCAGGCGATCACACGGCGCAGCGGCATAGCCTCCTTTACCGCATCGAGGGTCGCTTTGAGCTTTGAGGGGGCATGCGCAAAATCGCGGAACACCAGCAGGTTTTGCTTTTCCGCAATCTTTTCGAGCCGGCGTGCGGCGCCGGTAAAGCCGGCAATGGCTTTGTAAAAAGCAGCTTTGCTGATGCCCAGGGACAGGCAGACTTTAAGCGCTGCGCTGAGATTCAGCAGGTTGTGCCGGCCGAATATATTTACCGCTACACTGCCCTCATCGGTATTGAGCACGGCGGTAGCATCTTCATAGTGGAAACGGTGGGTGGTGTAAGGCTCTGCTTTCAGCTTGCCGGCCGCTTCGGCAACAATACGCTTTACTTCGGCATCTTCGGCATTGTAATACAATTCGGCACCGGCTTCCATGCCCTGCAGGTATTGTACGAACTGGCTGCAATAATTGTCGTAGGTCGGGAACACGTTAATATGATCCCAGGCAATGCCGCTGAGTACGCTGATATGGGGGTGATAAAAAAAGATCTTCGGCTTTTTTTCGATCACGGAGGCGGGATACTCATCGCCTTCGAGGATGATGAGCGGGGCATCGCTGAGCTGCACCGATTGGGCAAAACCTTCCAGTTTGGCACCGACCAGGTAGTCGAAGGCTACGTTTTCATGACGCAGCACGTGCATGATCATCGAGGTGATGCTGGTCTTGCCGTGGCTGCCGGCCACCACGACCCGCTTTTTATCCTTACTGACTTCGTACACATATTCAGGAAAGGAGTAGATCGGGATACCCAGGCGCTGTGCTGCCAGCAGTTCCGGGTTGTCTGCTTTCGCATGCATGCCGAGCACAATGGCGTCCAGGTCGGCAGTGATCTTTTCCGGGAACCAGCCGTTGGTTTCGGGGAGTATACCAGCCGCGGCCAGGTTGGCCCTGGCAGGGTCATTGATCTCGTCATCGCTGCCCGTAACCTGCTGCCCCTGGCGCTGCAGCGCCAAGGCCAATTGGTGCATGACAGCACCCCCGATAGCAATAAAATGCGTTTTTTTCATCCGTATTATAATTTTGTGTTTTAACAGTTCGGATGCCTGCCTGCCGGCAGACAGGGAACTTCGCATCATGTACATTTCTCCGTATGAGAAAGTTTATCATGCTTCGTTTCATTTTCTGAAATGAATAATTATCTTCGTGCAAAAGTAATCGGCTTTTAACAGAAAATTTTATACATTTACAGCTATGAAAAAGAAATCTTCCCTGCTTAAGGCATTGCCCATTGTCGCTTTCCTTTGCGTATTGCTGGCTACAGCCGCTTGCAATTCCAACAAGAAGTATGGTTGCCCCAACCACCTGAAAAGCAGCTTTTCGATCCGTTAAGACATCGAAGCTACACTGGAATATATTCTAATGGCGTGCTTCCGTGTACGCCTTTGGCGTTTTTAAAAGTAGAATACTCACTCAATCAAAAAAAACTGAATTACCCATGCGTTTTATCGTAAGATCGGGATATTTATTAAAGAACTTACAACTCATCGGCGGAGTGGTCGGCTCCAATGCGGTGCTGGGTGTGCTGGAAGATTTCCTGTTCGAGCTGAAGGGAAATACACTGAGCCTGTCTGCATCAGACCTGGAGACGATGATGCGCGTAGAAATCGAAGTGAATGACGCTACGGACAACGGCCGTATCTGCATCCCGTCCAAGATACTCACAGAATACCTGAAGAACCTGCCCGACCAGCCGATCACCCTGAATGTAAATGAATCAGACCGTACGATCGAGATCAACAGCGATTTCGGAAAGTATAAGATCAGCGGTGAGAATGCGGATGATTTTCCGAAGGAACCACAGGCAGGAGATGCCTCTTCCTTCAACATTTCTTCTATCGCACTGCTGGAAAGCATTGGCAAAACGATCTTTGCCGTAAGTAACGATACCCTGCGCCCTGCGATGACGGGTGTGTATTTCCAGCTGGAAGAAGGAGGCAAAATAAACTTCGTGGCTACCGATGCACACCGCCTGGTACAACTCAGCCGTACCGATGTGGATCACAAATCCAACGAAGGGTTTATCGTTCCGAAAAAGGGGCTGCAGCAAATGCGCAATGTGTTGCCCGCGGAAGACACGCAACTGGCGATCTCGTACAACAGCAGCCATATCTTTATCACCAACGATAAGCTGCGTATGAGTTGCCGCCTGGTCGACGCCCGTTTCCCGGATTATAAAGCAGTGATACCGACGGGTAACCCCTATAATCTGGTGGTCAACCGCACCGACCTGATCAGCGCCCTGCGCCGTCTCAGCATCTTTGCCAGCAAAACAACCAGCCAGGTCGTATTCGACATCGTCGGCAATTCACTTACGATCAGTGCACAGGATATTGACTTCTCTTACGAAGGAAAAGAAACCATGACCTGCCAGTATACCGGCGAGGATATGAAGATCGCCTTTAATGCCAAACTGATGATCGAACTCATCAGCAATATGGAGGGAACGGAAATCCAGCTCGAACTCAGTACGCCGACGCGGGCAGGCATCTTCCGCCCGATGGAGCGCAACGACAATGAAGATGTGCTGATGCTGCTGATGCCCCTGATGGTCGGTATCTAAACGATTCCACGACTTATTCAAAGCCGCTTCCCTAAAGGGACAGCGGCTTTTTCTATGCAGTATCTTCCGGCGTTTAAAAAATTCGGCGAAAAGGTTTGCTCAATTTTAAGATTATATGCTTAAATTTCAGCTGAATAAAGATATCTTTGCGCCCGATCGAGTTTTTCTTTCACGTTATGATGTCCTGTTCGCGTATTTATTTTAAGGTCAAGATGAGTAAGTAGGTCCCCTGTGATCCTGCTGAATCTTTCCTGCACGCGTACTTCTCTTTCCTGTTTACATCATTAACCCCATTTATTACTTCATATGTCCCCACTCAGCACACTTGCCGAAACGCTTATTGGCTCCGAAATTGTGAAACTTGGCAATGCCATCAATGACCGGAAGGCCAAAGGTGAAAAGATCTACAATTACACGATTGGTGATTTTGACCCCTCTATCTTCCCTATTCCTTCCGTATACGAAGAGGAGATCATCAAAGCGTACAAAGAACACCGCACCAACTATCCGCCTGCAGATGGCCTGCTGGTCTTGCGCCAGGCGGTCGGTGATCTGTTCCGCAGGACAGAAGGAGTGGATTATAAAAACGACGAAATACTGATTGCCAGCGGCGGACGGCCATTGATCTATTCCGTGTTCAAGGCTATTGTAGACAAAGGCGATAAGGTGCTGTATACGGTGCCTTCCTGGAACAACAACCACTATGTACACATGAATGATGGTGAGCATTGTGTCGTGGAGGTCTTGCCCGAATACAACTTTATGCCCCGGGCCAAAGATATTGCCCCGCATATCAATGGCGCTACCTTACTGTGCCTGTGCTCGCCGCAGAATCCTACCGGCACTACGCTGGAGAAAGCAGAACTGGAAAGCATCTGCGACATGATCATTGCAGAAAATGCAAGCCGCCCGGCGAATGCCAAGAAGCTGTACCTGATGTTTGACCAGATGTACTGGTCGCTCACCTTCGGCGCTATTGAGCATTACAACCCGGTAAAACTGCGTCCTGAAATGAAGGAGTATACCATCTTTGTAGACGGTGTTTCCAAGTCGCTGGCGGCTACCGGGGTGCGCGTTGGCTGGGCTATGGGGCCGGCATATGTCATTGCAAAAATGAAAGCCCTGTTGAGCCATATCGGCGCCTGGAGCCCGATGGCAGAGCAATACGCTACTGCAGCATTTCTCAGCAATGAAAAGGCGCTGGAGGAATATTCCGTAGCCTTTAAGCAAAAACTGCAGGAAAGGATAGACTATATCCACAAGGCATTCTTATCACTGAAAGCAAAAGGATACCCGGTTGATATCATTACCCCTCAGGCTGCGATCTACCTGACGATCAAGATCGATCTGAAAGGATACGGCTACAAGAGCCGGCCCCTCAGCTCGCAAACGGATGTCAACGATTTCCTGCTGAATGAAGCACACCTGGCGATTGTCCCCTTCTCCTGCTTTGGGGCAGATAAAG
>JAEUVW010000174.1 GCA_016786525.1 Chitinophagaceae bacterium | reverse complement strand
CATTTGCGGTAGAAAATTGCTCCAGATAGACGATTGGGCTGCTCAACCATTCTAACAATGGCGGGTTTGATTTTCTAAAAAGCCTGAGTGCCTTCTTTAGCTCCCAACCTGCAAGATCGATATCGTTTGGCAAAATTTCCTCCTGGCTGTCTTTTTCACTATCAATCCTGAGATACCATTCTAGTTTATGAATGTAAATGTAGCGGACATCCCAGTCGCTATCGGTTGAAGCAAAGCCCCAGGCGCGACTTCCGCTTTCTACAGCATATAAAATCTTAATGCCGTACTGTGCTTCCAGCCTTAAAAGCTCTTGTCTTATCTCCTTTACCATTCTGTTTCAAAAAATATACCAGACATCAATCTTTACCCTATCATATCTATAAACTCCTGCTCCGTCAGTATTGATACCGTCCCGAGCTTTTTGGCTTTCTCCAGTTTCGAACCCGCATCTTCACCTACGACCAGGTAGTTGAGCTTGCTGCTTACACCGCCGAGGATCACACCGCCCACGGCTTCTGCCTTAGCTTCTGCCTCGCTGCGCTTCATCTGCGACAGGGTGCCGGTAAACAGGAAAGTCTTGCCTGAAAAAGCGCTGTCTGACTGGCTTTCCTGCCGGTGATGGTTCACCAGGTTCACGCCCGACTCTTCGAGCAGGTCGATCATATGCCGGTTTTCCGGCGAAGCAAAAAAGTGCGTGATCGAAGCCGCTACTTTCGGCCCCACATCATCCAGTTGTTTCAGCTGTTCTTCATCCCACTGGTAGAAATCGCGCAGGTGGCTTACCGTACGGGCCAGGTTCTTAGCGGTCGTTTCGCCGACATGGCGGATACCCAGGCCGAAGATCACCCGGTTCAGCGGCTGCTTTTTCGAAGCCTCGATGGCTGCCTGCAGGTTGGCAATAGACTTTTCTTTAAAACCTTCCAGCTGCGCCACC
The DNA here is from genome assembly GCA_016786525.1 of Chitinophagaceae bacterium. Classification (GTDB taxonomy): domain Bacteria; phylum Bacteroidota; class Bacteroidia; order Chitinophagales; family Chitinophagaceae; genus Rurimicrobium. Next base: position 11,734 of record JAEUVW010000174.1, on the reverse strand, counting down.
CTGCTCCAGTCGATCCGGTACAGGTCGGGTACGGTACGCAACAGGCCCAGTTCAAAAAATTTGTTCACATTCGATTCGCCCATGCCCCGCACATCCATCGCATCCTTGCTGCAGAAATGGATCATGCGCTCCACCACCTGTGCGGCACAGGCGATGTTGATGCAGCGCCATACCGCCTCTTCTTCCGGCTTTTCCAGCTGCTCCCCGCACACCGGGCAATGGGTAGGGAACACAATGGCCTGCTCGCTGCCATCCCGCATTTCAGCCAGGGGTTTCACAATATAAGGGATCACATCCCCCGCTCTTTCCACCAGCACGGTATCACCGATATGAATGTCTTTTTCGCGCACCACATCTTCATTGAACAGGGATATGGAACTGACCATAGCTCCGCCGATATTGACCGCATCGATCTTGGCCACCGGCGTTACCGAACCGGTACGGCCTACCTGGAACTCCACGCTGCGCAGTTTGCTGGTCGCCTGCCGGGCCTTGAATTTGTAGGCTACGGCCCAGCGCGGGTGATGCGCCGTCATCCCCATTCGTTCCTGCTGGTCTATGCTGTTGATCTTGATCACCAGGCCATCTATTTCATAGGGCAGATCATCCCGTCTCTGTTCGAAGTCAGCGCAATAGGCAATCACTTCGTCTATGCTCCGGAATGTCTTTAATTCTTTGACCGGGCTGGGGAACCCCAGTTGGTACAGCCATTGCAGGGAATCGAAATGCGTACCCAGTGCAGCCGGGCGCACCGCCTGCGGCTCCAGGGCATAGTCGCTGATATGATACAGGATCGCTGAAAGTTTCCTTTTGGCCACTTCATTCGGGTCCAGCATACGCAGGGTACCCGAAGCCGCATTGCGCGGGTTGGCCAGGGGTGCCTGCCCTTCGGCGGCACGCTGTTTATTGAGCGTGGCAAAGGTATCCTTATGAATGACCACTTCTCCCCTGATCTCGATCTGCTGCACCTGGTCTTTGGTAAATCCGGCCTGCAGGGGTATGGACCTGATCTGCTTTACATTGTTCGTGATCTCTTCGCCATACACCCCATCGCCCCGGGTAGCCGCCCGCACCAGTTTGCCCTGTTCATAGATCAGCGAAATACTGGCGCCGTCGTATTTGGGTTCTACGCAAAAAACGATCTCCTCTCCCGGTACCAGGGCGGCACAGCGGCGCGCCCAATCTGTCAGGTCTTCCGCATTGTAGGTATTGTCCAGGCTCAGCATGGGCACCAGGTGCCCCACGGTAGGCAAGCGTTCGGAGATACCATAGGCTACCCTTTGTGTCGGGGAGTCCGCCGATTGCAGGTCCGGGTGGTCCAGTTCCAGCTTTTTCAGCCGGGCAAACAGCTGGTCGTATTCCGCATCGGCCAGCGCAGGATCATTCTCCACGTAATACCGCCAGTCGGCATAAAGGATCACTTCCTGCAATTGCTGCATCAGCTCCGCGGCCGGCAGGGCCGCTCCGCTCAGTAATGCCTTGGACTGGGTATACATCCGCTGATGATCTTGTGCTGTGTACATAGGGCGCAAATATCCTTTAAAGTATAGTGGTATGGATCAAAGGGGCAAAGATGAAGAACTTGGGCCTTTTGAGCAAAGCAAATTCGGATTCATTATATTAATATACGACTGCGCGGCACTAAAACAACAATACGCTGCGTTAATATTTTCTTTTGGGGGCAAAAGCCTTCTCCTTATCTTTGGCAATCACTTATTTTATTAAAATAACAGCAATATAAGATCACGTTGTCTATGCGTAAAATTTTAAGCTTTCTTGCACTGTGCAGTAGTATGGGTATCAGCCAGGCCATAGCACAAACCGGCTCTGTAAAGGGATTTGTAAAAGAAAAAGGAACAGGTGAGCTGTTGAGCGCTACCAACATCTTTGTGCAGGGCACCAAACTGGGCGCACAGACAGACGATAAAGGTTATTATACCGTAGTACAACTGCCGGCGGGCACCTATACTATATTTGCTACAGCGATCGGCTACGATACTGTATTTCACACGGTAAAGGTAGAAGCAGGGGCCGTAATCAACCGGAACTTCAGCATGGAAGCCAAAGGTTTTGAGCTGGAAGGTGTCAGCGTTTCGGCCAGGGCCATCCAGAAAAAGACCAACGTCAATATCAGTAAAACAACCATTACCGCCAAAGAGATCAAATTGCTGCCCAGCTCGGGCGGTGAGCCGGATATCTCGCAATACCTGCAGGTAACGCCGGGGGTGACCTTTACCGGCGACCAGGGCGGCCAGTTGTACATCCGCGGTGGCTCGCCGGTACAGACCGGTATCCTGCTGGACGGTATCACCATCTACAACCCCTTCCACTCCATTGGCCTGTACTCTGTATTTGAAACAGAAGCGATCCGCTCTGCGGATGTATATACTGCAGGCTTCAACGCCACCTATGGCAACAGGAGCTCGGCTATACTCGACATCCATACCAAAGACGGTAACAACCAGCGCCTGTCGGGCCTGGTGTCTGCTTCCCCCATCATGGTGCGCGGTATGCTCGAAGGTCCGCTCATGAAGCAAAAAAAACCGGATGGCGGAAGCTCTACCTTCCTGATCTCTGCCAAACACAGTTACCTCAGCTCTACTTCCAAGTCCCTGTACAGCGGCCTGGGAGAGGAGTTCAAAAAAGGCCTGCCCTTTGAGTTTACGGACCTGTACGGTAAATTGACCTTCAGCGGGAACAACGGTTCCAAATTCAATGTTTTCGGTTTCAACTTCCGCGACAAAGCCAGTGTGCTGGACAACCTGGGCGCAACAAGAGCTACTTTCGACTGGAATTCCTACGGTGCCGGTACGACTTTCGTGGTTTCCCCCAGCGGTTCCTCTTCCCTGATCAACGGTAAATTTGCCTACTCTTCCTACAAGATCAATAACGAAGAGGTAAACTTTTCACCCCGCAGCAGCAGCATCAACAACTTTGAAGGTGCGATCAACTTTACCTACTTCTTCCCCGGCTACAGCCAGCTGAACTATGGTATCGAAGTAGCGGGCCAGAGCACTAAACTGGACTACAGGAACTCCCTGGGCAATACCACTTCTTTCGACAGGAACAATACGACGGCGGGCGCTTTTTTCGTGTATAAAAAGAACTTCAACCAGCATTTCATCCTGGAGCCCAGCGTGCGTTTCCAGTACTACTCTTCACAGGGAAAATTCTCCCCGGAGCCCCGCTTGAACCTGAAATACAACGTTACAGACAAACTGCGCTTCAAAGGAGCTGCGGGTCTGTACTCGCAGAACATTGTCGGCATCAAGTCTGACCGCGATGTGGTGAACTTCTTCAACGGTTTCGTACTGAGCCCCGATCAGAAGATCCTGAATACAGACAGGGGTGCAGTAAACAGCAACCTGGAACTGGCCCAGCACGCAGTGTTCGGCGTGGAGTTTGATGTAAAAGATGTAGAGTTTAACGTAGAGCCCTGGTACAAAAACTTTTCCCAGATCATACAGCTGAACCGTACCAAAGGCGTGAACCCGGACAACAACTACGACTTCCAGGCGGATAAAGGTGTGGCAGCCGGTATTGACTTTTCAGCCAAATACACCAAGAACCGCATCTTCCTCTGGGGTGTAGTTTCTTACCAGAAAATACAATACACCACGCGCCTGGAGAATTTTGACACCACCTATACGACGCAAACCTACCCGCCTCCCTTCGACCGTCGTGTGAACATCAACGTGGTGGCTTCTTACACCGCCGGCCAGAAAAAAGACTGGGAAATCTCTGCCCGTTTCAACTACGGCTCTCCTTTCCCCTTTACCCAGACACAGGGCTTTAATGAAAATATCAACGTAACCGGCAGCATCAGCGGCAACCCGCTGACACAAAACGGGGCCATCAACACGATCTATGCCAACACCATCAACGGCGGCCGTCTGACCCCTTACCACCGCCTGGACCTGTCTGTAAAGAAAATATTCAAACTGGGTACCTACTCCTCTATCGAATCTACCGTTGCGGTAACGAATGTGTATGACCGCAACAACGTTTTTTATGTCAACAGGCTGGACAACAAAGTTTATTATCAACTGCCGGTTTTCCCGAGCCTGAATGTTTCCTGGCGCTTTTAAGAATGAACACGAATGGTATTGAAGAAAAAGAGTTTCAACAAAAGCAAAGCTTCCGCTGCAGTATTCCTGGCCCTGGCAGGCAGCGTTTCCTCCCGGGCGCAGATCCACACTCCTTTTCTTAGCCACAATCAATGGCTGACCAACTCCGGTCAGCTATTGCTGCATGAGCTATACCCGATGGCCGCATTTTCTGCGGCCAATCATTTGTCGCAGCGCTTTGCCTTTTACCTGGATCACGACCCCCTTATTCAGAAAGACAGGGCAGAGTACCTGTACAATGTATCCCGGATCAGGTACGGCTCAGATGAACTGAAAGAAAACCATACGGTGAACCCGGTCTACCGGGAACGCCTGGCCTTTGCCCGCGCGCAGTATTATTTCCACCGGAGGAACTGGGCGGCTGCGATACCGTTTTATGAAGAAGCGGGCATCGCCAACCTCAGCAACAAAGAAGTGGCGGAGACAAAGTTTGAGCTGGCCTACGCCTACTTCAACAACAAGCAGTTTGCTGAATCGGAAGCCCTGCTGGCCACCATTAAAGATATCGATGGAGCCTATGCCCCCTCGGCCAACTATTACTACGGCCTGCTGGCCTACAACAAAGGCAATTTTGCCGATGCACTGAAGAGCTTTGAAAAAATAGAGCAGCACAAAGATTACAAGGCCGTGGTGCCCTATTATATGGCCGAGATCCTGTACTTCAACGGGGAGCGCCGCAAGGCGCTGCAAAAGACCAGGGAAGAGCTGGCCAAAAGTGAAAAGTCCTATTACGACAATGAATTTCACCTGCTGGCTGCCCAATGCCTGTTTGAAGAAGGACAATATAAAGAAGCACTGCCCTACTTTGAGTATTACTACAACAATGTAGACAAGATCCGCAAACAGGATATGTACAAGATGGCGTACAGCTATTACCGTACAGAGCAATGGCAAAAGGCCATTGAGCCTTTCCAGCAACTGAGTACCGTGCAGGATACCCTGGGACAGGCTTCCATGTACTACCTCGGCGATTGTTACCTGAAAACGAATGACAAGACCGGCGCCAAAAATGCCTTCAGCATCTGCAGCCAGATGCCTTTTGATCAGAAACTGGTAGAACAATCTTTACTGCTCTCCGGCAAACTGTCCTTCGAACTGGGCTACAGTACAGAAGGCAGTGCGCAGATCAAAAAATTATTAAGCGATTTCCCGCAGTCCGCACATCGTTCCGAAGCCACCAACATCCTGTCGCAGCAATTGCTGCGCAGCGGCAACTACAGCGAGGCTTACCAGATGCTCAGCGGCATCGATGCCCCATCCAGGATACTGGTACAGAAAAGCGCCTACGGCTATGCCCTGCAAAACCTGCAGCAGAACAACCGTGCCGAAGCAGAGCGCCTGCTGAATGAGTCGCTGCAAAACAGTGAGGATGACCGCTACAAAGCTGCAGCCTATTTCTGGAAAGCAGAGATCGATTATTACAACAAAAACTATACGGGCACACTCAGCAACGGCAAGGCTTTCCTGGCGCACAACAGCAACGAAGTGCTGGCCATAAGCCCCGAAGCAAGCCTGCAGCATGCGATGCTCACCCTGGGCTATGCAGCGCTGAATACCGAAGACTTTGCACAATCCCGCAATTATTTTGCCCAGGCCCAAAGCAAGCAGAATACACCGGGATATTCCGCCAGGCTTGCTGCAGATGCGGCTTTGCGCGAAGCCGATGCGGCCTTCCTGCAAAAAGACTACGCAAAAGCCAGCGAACTGTACACCCGCACCATCGCCCAGAATACCAGCGATGCGGACTATGCGCGTTTCCAGAAAAGTACCTTGCTGGGCCTGCAGGGTAAATCTGCCGAACAGGTGGAATTGCTCACAGAAATTGTCAACAAGAAAAACCCCGAATCCAAATACCGCTACGAAGCGCATTACGCACTGGGCGACCTGTACCTGGATGCCAACAAGTATGAAGATGCGATCAGCCATTTCCAGAAAATAAACGACAATACAGCCCGACACCTGGCTGCCAAGGCCCTGATGAAGACCGGCTTTGCGTACCAGGAAGCGGATAATGACGATAAGGCCATCGAAACCTACAGAAAGGTGCTGAGCAACTACCCGAACTCCGACCAGCGTAATGGTGCACTGGAAGCTCTGAAAGACCTGTATGTAGGCACCAACCAACCCAATGCATACGTACAGTTGCTGAAAGAAAACAACCTGGCGGCTACAGACAATGCCGGCCTGGACTCCCTCTTTTACGCGGCTGCGGAAACACAGTTCGCTGCGGAAAAATACAGTAAAGCCACGGAGGCCATGCGCAATTACCTGCAGCAATACCCGCAGGGCGCTTTTCGTACAAAGGCTAATTTCTACAAAGCGGAAAGCCATTACCAGCTGAAAGAATACGATTCGGCCTTAAAAGGGTATGACCTGGTACTGCAGGAAGCCTGGAGCGACTTTACCGAACCGGCAGCCCTCAAAGCCGCGGCCCTGGCCTATGCGCAAAATAATTTCAGCGCAGCAGAGCGCTACTATAGCATGTTGCGCAACAACGCCATCGGCAAAGACAACCTGAAAACCGCTTACCGCGGCCTGATGCTCAGTGCAAAAAACAGCAATAACCTGCAGGCAGCCGGCAGCTACGCCGATACCCTGCTCAGCATACCCGACCTGAACGAACAAAGCAAACAGGAGGCATTGCTCATCAAAGGAAACGCAGCAGCTAAAGAAGGAAAATACGAAGACGCCAACGGCTTCTACGCCCAACTGAACAGCTCGAAAAATATAGAGATCGCTGCTGAAGCGATCTACAAACAAGCGGAACTGCTGGTGCTGCAAAATAAGATTGCCGAGGCCGAAAAAGCCACCGGCAAAGCCATACAGCAAACTACCGGCAGCAGCTACTGGAACACGAAGTCTTACCTGCTGATGGCCGACATCTTTGTCGCCCAGAAGGATTACTTCAACGCAAAAGCCACCCTGCAAAGCCTGGTGAAAAACGTGAAGAATGAAACGCTCAGGAAGGAAGCCGCAGGCAAACTCGAGCAGGTCAAAACATTGGAAAAAGGAAAAAGCAAACTCAGCGAGGGATAGATCATGAGCAGTAAAAAAATCATTATTTCGGGCCTTGTTTCTTTGCTTGCTTCCGGTGCTGCCGCGCAGCAAAAACCGGTAGCAACCGATACCACCATCAAAGCCAGCACCATAGAGATCACGCAGATCTACCGTCCCCAGGTCAAACAGGCGGTAAAGGAAACCTACAGCCCTTCGCTGCCTGCGGCCGACCAGGCACCGGCAAATTTTACCTACACGGTACCGCTGCAATCGGTGAATTATACGTATAAACCCCTGCCCCTGCAGGCCCTGGCTATCGGCGAAGACACCGTCAATACCGGCTACCGGCATTATATCAAAGCCGGCCTGGGCAACAGGCGGACTTTGTACCTGGATGCCGGCCTGGGCAACCTGAGGACGAAAAACTTTTCTTCCAATATCCACCTGGGTATCCTCAGCCAGAAAGGGGAACTGGCCTACCAGAAGCAAACCATTGCGGCACTGGCGGCCGAGGGCCTGTACAGCAAAGACGGTTTTAAGGCATTGATGGGCCTGGAAGCCACGCACAACAATTTCTTCCAGTACGGCTACGACGAAAAGCTGTATCCTTCCAAAACGGCAACACGCCAGACCCTGAGCGGCGCAGCGTTTTCCCTGAACCTTTCTAAAGAAAACAAAGCAAATGGCCTGACACCGGAAGCCGATGTAAAAATATCCTTATATACCGGCAACAACATCAGCAATGAAAATACCGGGGCCCTGGGCCTGTCGCTGACGAAAAAACTACCGGAAGACGACTGGCAGATCAAAGCCGGTGTGGAAGGGGTCAGCACACACCTCAATTCAGAATTCTACAGTGTAAGCAACAGCTATGCCTCGCTGAGGCTGGGCGCCCAATACGACGACGGCAAATTGTCTTTCAGGGCTTACCTGCTGCCGACCATAGGGCAAAACAGCAATACCTTCCTGCTGCATGATATCCAGGCGGCCCTGCATTTCGACAAGGCGCAAACCAATATCGGCGCCGGGCTTAAGGGTTCCTTAACCCAGAACACCTATCGCCAGTTGTTCCTGACCAACCCTTACATTTCACAGTTCCCCTCGGTGCAGACGCACAGCAACGAGATCTATGGCTTTATTGAAAAAGGCTTAGGACATCACATTACCCTGAATGGCAGGTTGAGTTTCTGGCAATATGAAAACCTGGCGACTTTCCTGAACCAGCCGGCTCCCGCCTTTGAAAAAATGCAGGTGTATTATATACCCAGGGTCAGCGCCATTTCTACCCAACTGGGCCTGCGCTACCAGGTCGGCAATACCATCTCCTTCGGGGCACAGCTGGTCTTGTTCAACTATTACAACCACAACTATTTCCCCGCCAATATGAAACGAAGGGTCTGGCACACGCCCAATACAAGGATGAATGGCGACTTTACCTGGAATCCCTTCCCGGAACTCAGCCTGAGCGCATACGGAGCCTATGTCGGCAGCTCTTATGCCCTGGATAGTGCGCAAAACGAGGTGAAACTGAAAGGATTTGTTGATCTGGGCTTCGGGGCAGAGTACCTGGCGATGAAAAAACTCTCCTTCTTCCTGAACTTCAATAACCTGCTGAACAATCATTACCAGCGCTGGCTGGGATACCAGGCTTACGGTATAAATATATATGGTGGAGTGCGCCTGAAATTCTAATTTCGCACTTGTAAAAGATCAAAACACAAACGTATGGATGTTGCCAAGTATATCGGGCTTTTTTTACTGAAGAACAAGTATTGCTGCCTGCAGGGCCTGGGAAACCTGGAAATCAAAAAGACAGCTTCCACGCACAACGGTACGGAGCTTACGGGATCAGCCTACACGGCACAACTGAATCCTGTGGGTTCTATTGATGATGCATTCCCCAATTTCATTGCCAATAATGAGCAGGTCAGCATTGCCAAGGCATCAAACGAGATCAGCGAATTTATCCGTACGGCCAAGGCGGCACTGGCAGAAGGTGGTGCGGTACAGATTCCTTCTATCGGCAAATATGTGATGCACAACAACCGTATCGGTTTTGAACTGGACCCTGCGTTCAGCATGCCGGATAAAGGCATCATCTTCCCGGTAGCGACTCCACCCAAAGCCGAGGAAAAACCTGTGGCCGCCGGCGAACAGAAACCCTACGAAAGCTATACGAACTATAACAATTACAACAAACAGCGCTCTGTAAACTGGAACATTATTGCATTCTGGGGCGTGGTCATTATTATCGGCGGCAGCATCCTGGGCTGGAGCATCAACTATTTCATGAAGCAACAGCAACCGGAAGTAAAAGTAGCCCCTGCACAGCAGGAAGTGGTGGAAGTACCGCTGGAACAACCGGTAGCGGACAGTGCGGCGCTTGCAGCCAGTACGCCTGTTGCTGCATCAGACACGCCTGAGTTCAGGTTTATCATTAAAGAATACAAGACACTGGCACAGGCGCAAAAGAAAGAGAAACAACTGGTCTCTTACGGCTACCCCGTCAGTGTCGTCAACAAAGACTCCGCAACTTTTTATGTGGTGCACGCCATGAAGATTCCCGCAGCGGATACCACGCGCATCAAAGATTCGCTGAGCAAACTGCTGAATCCTGCCGGTGTAACGATATTCAGGTAAGTTTCCTCTTATTCCTGGTCAAAAAAAAGCCGCTCCCTGTTGCAGAGAGCGGCTTTTTTCGTGTCTTTGGGAGCAGTGCTCTTAGGACATATGTTGTTGGATTTTTTTGTCGTATGCAGATTTCGGAGCAGCGCCGACTTGTTTGTCTACCACCTGGCCGTTTTTGATGAACAGAACACAGGGAATGCTGGTGACGCCATAGTTGATCGAAAGGTTAGGATTCTCATCCACATTCACTTTACCCACGTTGATCTTTCCTTCATACTCTTTGCTCAGCGAATCGATTGTAGGGCCCAGAGCCAGGCAGGGACCGCACCACGGAGCCCAGAAATCTACAACCGAAAGGCGGTCGGCGTTCAATACTTCGGTTTCGAAATTTGCATCAGTATATACAGCTGCCATTGTTATGTGTTTTTATTTTTAAAATGAATTTTAGGAAAACAAAATTAGGTCTTTTGCGTATTGTAACACATATCATTTCGCAAATATTAGCATTAGCTTTGGTTATTATCAACAGTTTGTACACAATTCGGCAATTTGACAATTCGGCAATTAGTTAATGAGGCAATTTGATGTGGGGAATGTGATTTGAAGATGAACGACAAGGAGGCAATTAGGCAATTTGAAGAATGTGAGTAATGTGCCTAATGTGGAAGGGCGGCAATTCGATTTGAAGATGGGCACGCACTAAGCATTATTCACTATTCATTCATCATTAAACATTAACCATTATTCATTTAATTCACCTCCACCGAATACTCAATGTAATCATGTTCATTGAGGTATTGCACCAGTTCATCATTCAGCTGGATCTTGGCGGCACTGCTGCGTAGGCCTACACTCTGCATCGTGGTCAGATCAGCCACCTGGAAGGTAAACTCCGTAGAACCCGGGTTGCTCTGCAGGTTTTCCGAGAAAAAGCGTACCGTATCCGGATCGAGTTTATGCAGCGGCATACGCATGGATATCTTCTTGGTCAGCATACGGCGCACCTGCTCCAGCAGTACGATGCTTTGCACTTCAAACTCCCATACACCCGGCCGGAAACGCATCTCAGCATATTTACCGGTGATCATGATCTTCTGACCGTCTTTGAGGTAATCGCCGAACTTGACGAAATTCTCTTTCCAGAACGTCAGTTCCATCTTACCACTATAATCGTTCAGTACACAACGCCCGTACAGGTCGCCTTTCTTGGTGTACAATTCGCGCGCATCCGACACAAATCCGGCGATGCGCACCACCCTGTTCTTCCGGTTTTCCAGGTCATTGATCGGTGAAAAACCATAATTTTCCATTTCGAACTTATAACCGTCCAGCGGGTGGGCACTAAGATAGATGCCGACCACCTCTTTCTCTTTTTCCAGCAGTTCCGGCAGCAGCCAGGGCGTACAATTCGGGATATCCGGGGGTTTTACTTCCGGCATCTGCATAGCGCCAAACAGGCTGTTGGTATTCATCTGCGCATCCGCCTGGTATTGGTTGCCGAAGCGGATGATCTTCTCCAGGTTGTTGACCAGTTCACCGGGCGGGGTATGAAAATACTGGGCGCGGTGCATTTCCTTAAAGCTGTCAAAGCCCCCGGCCAGTACAATATTTTCAATCGATTTTTTATTCACGGTCCTTTGGTTCACCCGCTTCACCAGGTCGAACACAGACGCGAAGGCGCCTTCCCTTTTGCGTTCTGCAAGAATGTCTTCCACAGCCGCTTCACCTACGCCTTTGATCGCCCCCATACCGAAGCGGACCACCCCTTCTTTATTCACCGCAAAACCTTTCAGCGATTCGTTCACATCAGGCCCCAATACCTTCAGACCCATACTGCGGCATTCCTCCATAAAGAAAGTGATCTTGTCAATACTGTTCGCATTGTTCAGTACCGCAGCCATGTATTCCGAAGGATAATGCGCTTTCAGGTAGGCCGTCTGGTATGCTACAAGGGCATAGCAGGTAGAGTGCGATTTGTTGAA
>JAEUVW010000172.1 GCA_016786525.1 Chitinophagaceae bacterium | reverse complement strand
ACCGCTTATATCATGCGGCAGGACGAGAAAGGTTACCTCTGGATCGGCACAGACAATGGTGGCGTACGCTTTGATGGCAAAACATTTAAAGAACTGCAGCCCATCCACCGTGCCGATAATCCTGAAATACTGGAATGTACCCCCCTATCCGATAACAGGATTGCCTGTATCCCGATCACCGGCGACATTTATATCCTGGACCACGATACCGTAATCAATTCAGTCAAACTCCCGGCACTGGGGAAAAAAATACCGGAAAGCCATAATTCATTTTCGTACGATCCTGCAAGCGGTGTTGCCTGTTTATGGGAGTACAGTATAAAGGATTTCGTGTACAAAATAGAAGGAAGGGGATTGAAACGCTTACCGAATAAAGCAACACGTTTCAGCCTTGATTACTGTGCGGGAAATGATATTATCGGAACAGACTCTTCCCGGAATTGTGTCGGCGCCTACAATATAGTTACAGGAAGGATACAGGCTTTCTATCATAGGAGCGGAAGTACTGTCAATAGCCTGGAAGAGCGCCTGCTGCCCCCCATCGCCAATTGCAACAAACTGCTGACTTATGAAGCTGAAAGGCAGCAGCTGCATGTCTATGAACGGAATAAAGAAGACAGTGTTGTACAGGAGATCAATCGTTTCGTCTTCCCGATTACATTAATGTTCTCCTCCTTCATTTCTTCCTGCAACAGGGCGGGCAGGCAGTATTTCTTTTACCGGATGCCCGATAAGCATGTGGTGTACTGCGAGGATATTACCGACCGGAATGCATTGGAAAACCTGTTGGATATTTACATACCCGGCCTGCTCAAGAATTTTTTTGTCGATGACCACAATAATGTCTGGATCAGCTCTTCGGATAACGCATTGTATTTTGTTTCTGAAAAACACATCAATAATGCGCGCAGGGTTGCAGGCATAGGCTTAAAGTCGGGTGTGGCCAAAAGTATATCGGGCATCGGAAGGCGGCTTTGTATCAGTTATCCGAACAGCAATATCCTGACGTATTATACTGCTTCCGGCCCCAGGCACTTCAGGTTAAATGATGAATTCAGCCCCGGTCCGAGAAATATAGAGACCCTAAGCGACAGCAATATCTATTTTTATGAAGGCGACATCGGTATCCTTCATCCCCAAAGCAACACCATCAGCTATTTACAGATCAGGAACCGGAGTGTCAAAGATATCTGCCTGTATCGAAGCGGGCTGCTGGCTGCAACACATGCTGATGTTGTTTTTTTTGAAAAAGCCAGGGGAAAGTATACCCGCAGTACTGTTTTTGAAGGCAGGAGTACGGTAGTGCAGAGCATGGCCGGAGGGGAGATCCTCGTCGGTACCCCCGAAGGCCTGTACCGGAAAGAAGGGCTTCATGCCCCGCCCATACGGATCGATGCCCCGGTTTGGAAAAAGCAATATGTAACAGATATCCTGTTCCTGGATGACAATAATGCCCTGATCGGCACCCATAAGGGGCTTTTTGTTTATGGCTCAAACGGTAGCGTCCGTAAACTATCCGATACAGTAAAAAACGGCTTTGTACCTCCCCATATCAGGCATCTGTACCGGCAGGACAGCAGCATACTCTGGGCCGCTACAGATGAGGGCGCCTGTATGCTGGTATTCGACAGGAAATGGCAGCTGCAGTCTGTACACAATTATACTTTTTATGATGGTCTTCCCTCCAATAATGTGACCAGCATCTATACCTGGCAGGATACGGCTTACATTGCTACAGCAGACGGTCTGGGGATTGTCCCCATAAAGGATACCGGCATCCCGGCCCTGGCTGCGCCAAGACTCTATATTGACCGCTTGCAGGTCGGGCATCATACCATCAGTATCCCCGGGCTACGGGTAACCTTGCCGAATGACAGCAATGAGCTGCGTATGGTGCTGAGTGCTATTTCTTATGAAAGCATCGGAAACATACAATACTACTACCGGTTGAGCCCGCTTCAGAAAGAATGGATCAAAACAGCAGAACCGGAGGCCAGGTTTTCCCGTCTTCCTCCGGGTTCCTATGTGTTTGAAGCATATGCGCTCAATGCAAAAGGGGTAAAAAGCAAAACGGTACGCCTGGAACTTAGCGTTCCGCCGGCTTATTGGCAAACCGTGTATTTCAGAGCCGGTCTTACCTTCCTGGCCCTGGCAGGATTCTTTATCCTGATCCGCTGGCAACTGAGACGCAGCGAGAAAAAACGCTATATAGCCCTGCAGCAAAAGAAGCATATGGCAGAGCTGGAACTGGAGGCAATAAAGGCACAAATCAACCCGCACTTTATTTCCAACTGCCTGAACTCGATACAGTACCTGAACTATACCACAGATTATGAAGGAGCACAGCGGTACCTGGGCCGTTTCGCCCGCCTGATCCGTATGACCTTGCAGTACTCCAGGAAGGTTTTTATCTCGGTAGAGGAAGAGATCGCCTATTTATCCGAATACCTGCAAATGGAACAATTGCGCCTGAAAAAAAGGCTCCGCTATGTAATTGAAAATGAACTGGAGGGAGACACAATGATCCCGGCCATGCTGTTGCAGCCTTATGTAGAAAATGCCCTGAAACATGGTCTGTCTGATCCGCTGCACCAAGGGCTGATAAAGATCATGTTCAGCAAATCGGGTGAAAACCTTGCGATAAAGATCAGCGATAATGGCCCTGGTTTTTCTGACGGACAATCTGCCGAATCAATGGGTTTAAGGCTTTCTTCGACCAAAGCCCTGAGCTACAGCGAGCTTTTTAACATGAAGGTTACGATACAATGCAGTAACAGGCAGGAATCCGAACCGGGCAATACAGGTGCTGTGGTCCGTATCATTATAAAATCAAACAAAAAATGGAAAAACCAATTACCCGCGCAGTCATCATAGACGATGAACAGGACGGACAAAATATGATTGCCTTGTTGCTGGCGCAATTTTTTCCCGAAGTAGTACTGGAAGGGAGGGCTGCCAATGTAATCCAGGGCATACAGCTGATCAAAACGCTGGAGCCGGACCTGGTTTTCCTGGATGTGGAAATGCCTGATGGAGACGCGTTTGATGTGCTGGCTGCCTGCAGGGACAGCCCTGCACAGGTGATCCTGGTGACGGGGCATGAGCATTATTCCCTGAAAGCCATAAAGGCCTCTGTAATCGAGTATGTGCTGAAGCCGGTAGGCAAAGAAGAGTTTGTCGCCGCTGTACAGAAAGCGCTGGCCTGCATCAGCCGCGACCAGGCTTCCCGCCTGTCGATCAGTAATATTTACAGGCACCTGGTGATCAAAAAAGTCCGCATTCCCACACTAACGGGTTTTTCGCTGGTCAGTGCGGAAGAGATTATTCGCTGTGAGGCGGCTGGCAGTTACACCAGCATTTTCCTGGATGGGAAAAAGACGATCACCGCCTGCAAACCCCTGGGAGAGTACGAAGAAGAGCTGCGCCTGTATGGTTTTGTACGCATACACCGCAAACACCTGATCAATGTGCAGTACATTATCGAATACCATAAAGGCAAGAGCGGTGGCGGTTATATTACCCTGCAGGGCCGGGAAGTGCTGGAGGTGTCGATCCGCAAGAAGGGAGAATTGCTGCAGGTGATCTTGTAATCCAGGATAATGATGCGTTGATAGCGGAGATCCGTGCCCTGGCATGCGGTTCTGAGGCCGAGCCTGGTATAAAGGTCAGCGGAAAGAAGTAAAGAAAATTTGTGATCCGGTAGCCGCATTCGGTAATGCCTCTGTGCCGTAAAGCAACAGGCCATAGCTGTTAGACTATGGCCTGTTTTTATAGTTTCGGACCGTTCGGAGTTTACAACACCTGCACAATCAAAAATTTCAGGTATTGTGTAGAGGGGACATGCCAGAGAATGGGGTGATCCGAGGCCTGTGTCTGCCAGGTCACCTGGCGGATCTTGCGTTTGGCGTCTCTGGCTGCCGCATCAATGGTCTTTAAAAAGGCTTCGGGGCTTACCAGGTTGGTGCAGGAAGCCGTCACGAGGAAACCGCCCGGTTTCGTCAGCTTCATACCCCGCAGGTTGATCTCCTTATAGCCTGTGATCGCCTTATCAATATTGGCCCGGCTTTTGGTAAAGGCCGGAGGGTCCAGCATCACCACATCGTATTTGCGGCCGTCCTTCACCCAGTTTTTCAACACATCAAAGGCATTCACCGATTCGAAAGTGCAGATGTCTTCAAAGCCGTTGAGCTGTGCATTTTTCCGTGCCGTAGCCACTGCCGTATCCGAGATGTCCAGTCCCAGCACGCTCCTGGCACCATAATGGGCTGCATGCATGGAGAAGGTGCCGGTGTAGCAGAAGGCTTCCAGTACTTCCGCATCCTTACAGATATGCTGTATCGCCCGCCGGTTGTCCTGCTGGTCCAGGAAATAGCCGGTCTTCTGGCCGTTCTCAATGTCTACATGAAATTTTAAGCCATTTTCATTCAGGATGATATTGGTATCAAACGGTGCAGACAGGAAACCCTTGATCTGCGCCATACCTTCCAGTTCACGCACCGGTACATCATTGCGTTCATAAATACCTTTGGGCTTGAAAATGTGCTGCAAAGCCTGTACGATTGCGCCTTTCCAGCGTTCTATACCCAGTGCCAGGGTCTGGATCACGATGTAGTCATTGAATTTATCGATGATCAGCGCCGGCAGGCTGTCTGCCTCTCCGAAGATCAGGCGGCAGTTTTCCACGTAGCCGATCTGCTGCCGGTAGGCCCAGGCTTCCGCAATGCGGCGGTGAAAGAATTGTTCGTCAATCGTTTCCTGTTTGTCGCGGGTCAGCAGGCGGATCCTGATCTGTGAGGCGGGGTTGATATAACCTTTGCCGACAAAAGAGCCGTTGTATGAATACACGTCCACGATATCGCCGGGTTCATAGTCGCCTTCGCTGTCGCCCAGCTCAGTTGCAAAGATCCAGGGGTGTCCGTTCACGACCCGGTCGCCGATTTTCTTTCTCAGGAAAAATTTTGCCATAAGGGCGCAAAGATAGCGGATTCCCGGCTGGCACCCCTATGTCCTGGCCGGATTTAGTTTGGCGCTCAGTTGTTCGAGCATCAGTATCAGTTTTTTATTTTGTTCAATCAGTGCGGCAAACAGTTCTTCGGTCTGGCTGTCTTTTCGGGTATCCGGATACCTGTGGTCCGGCCGGACCTGGAAGGGGGTGATGTTTCCTCGTATATCTACCTGGTCTTCCGGCAAGTCCAGTAATTCCGATATCGTTTTTTTCTGCCCGGCCGATAGGGCTTCGGCCTTCCCGTTTTCAATCTTACAATATTGCTGTCGGGATATGGAAAGCTGGTCCGCCATATATTGCTGTGTATAGTTTTTTAATAAGCGGAAATTCTTCAATTGAAAACGAGCCATCATAAAGAAACAGATTTAAGGTTAGTGCATAAATATAATTGTAATCTCTGTCAATGCCTTAAAACAAATGTAAAAATAATTGTGACATTTGTCAATTGAAAATGTTTTAATAGTGGAATATAATATTACATCTTTGAACCCAGGAGTCGGACGAGCGATTTCCGCAAAAAGCCTTTGGTAGTTCTGAACTCGTCATCAGGAACAGCACAAAGGATTTTCTGATTTTTAAAACCAATGTATAATGAGAAAGTCAATAGTTTTTATCGCGGCCTTGATGGTCGCCTCTCTTATTTCCTGCAAGAAGGAAGAAATGAAATCCGGAGGCTCAGATGCACAAGCCGATCCGGTAAGCAGAAGATCGGATACGACGCGGATCGACTCTGTGGTATACTTCGATGCCGACGGTAAAAAAATGTCTCCGGACAGAATAGATGAACGGCTGGATTACTGCCTGCTGCTGGAGCCGCTGAGCGGAAGGATCGGTAAAGCGACTTATTTTACCAGTACAGATGCCTTTTATGCTTTTATCAAAAAGGACGAAGCAAAATACCGGGAAGTAATCGCCAAAATGGATTTTGTAAGGAGTATACAGGATCGTGCTGCTGAAATGGGTATTGACTGGGAAAGTGATAAAACACCCCCTGAATCCCTGACCGAATATATTGAAAGCTGGCGCGACGGATCGTATCGGACCGCAAAAGTAACCGGGGCGGGCCTGCTGTATGAGCACTATGTACACCCGAACCCAGGCGGGTCCACCACGCCATTTTTCACCTTCCCCCGCTGGACACTGGGCGGTTTCAGAAATAAGGCCAGCAGTGCTGTTGTTGTCGGGCTTAACTTTTTGTGGGATAAAACATGGTTCAGAGGGAAAACGGCTGTTATTTTCGGCTTCCCTTATGGGGTTATTCCTTTTGTAAAACCCTATGGGATAGACTATAATGACCGGGCAGAATCTACATTCTAAGACCACACAAGCGGGGCTGTCTTATTAAAGATGGCCCCGCTTATTTCCTAAACCGGACAATTGGTTTTACGATGCGCTACCTATTGAAATACCTGGCTGTTTTGTTGCTCTGTACTCTAAGGGTTGATGCACAAGAGCCAGATACAAGGGCTGTACCGGGGCGCCAATATTCCTTTACAGGCATCATGCCCTCCTTTGCGGGCATCATAAGCTTCGGGCAGCCGCAGACCTATGCCGACGTTTATATACCGGGTATGAGTCTGAGTTATGGTAAAGCAAAAGACGAATTGCGCTTTGGAGCCGCACTTGGGTACCGTCATTACTTTATTGAAGCTTGGAAAGACGCCAATGAATGTACAATCGGGCCATTCATAGAGTACCACTTCAGACCTGCGCAAAAAGCGACCTGGATGGCGGGTCTGAAAACCTACGTATTGGTCTGGCAATATACACCACAAACACCAACATTCCGGTTTTTCAATGACCCCCTGGATGGGAAAAGCAGGCTTCATTTTATTCCTGTCGTTTTCCCTTATATCGGTGGCGACTTTAAGGTCAAAAAGAAGTATCACCTGGTCCTTGCTGCCGGCTACAATTTTACTTTCAGGTCCCTTCCCTGGGTTTTTCCCTTTGCCGGTTCATTCGGCATGGTGGTGGACTTCAGGATACCTTTGTGCAACAAGTAACTAAGCTTGCAAGATGCAAAACCTATAAGGTTTCAATTGACTATTCCCATAGGCTACTGGTCCCTGTTCTTTGCCGGGTGCTGTCTCCAGCTGCCTGCCGTTTCCTGTGGCCGCACGTATCGGTGCTTCACTGCTTTTCAATAGCAATACACAAAAACAAGCAGGGGTAAGGTTTCGTTAAAACACCGGTCACCCGGCGGATACCATTGCGTCGCCGTTGCCCGATCTGTGTGAACTTTGCTGTAATGAACAGGAAGTCTTTTTTAACATCGTTGGGTATCCTGCCTTTCCTTTCCGTTATGAACAATCTGAATGCATTGGGCCGTATGGCCGGCCGTTTTGGTACTACCGACAAGATGCCGGTCTTATTCCTGGGGCATGGCAGCCCGATGAATGCCATCGAAGAAAACGAATTTGTACGCGGTTTCCGCAGCATCGCCGAAAAGCTGCCGCACCCCAATGCTATACTCTGTATTTCCGCCCACTGGTTTACCCGCGGTACGAAAGTGACGGCCATGCAGATGCCCCGCACCATACACGACTTCAGTGGTTTTCCCAAAGAGCTGTTTGCCGTGCAATACCCGGCTAAAGGCAGCCCGGAACTGGCGCAGGAAACAAAAACACTGCTGAATCCCACGGCAGTTGAACTGGACGAAAAATGGGGCCTGGACCACGGGGCCTGGAGTGTGATCAAACACCTGTACCCGAAAGCAGACATCCCGGTGGTGCAACTCAGTATAGACTACACCCAGGCGCCGGAATACCACTTCAAGCTGGCGCAGCAATTGCAGGCCCTGCGCCGCAAAGGCATCCTCATCATTGGCAGCGGCAATATCGTGCACAACCTGGGCCTGGTTGATTTCGCCAATATGCACAAAGACAATTACGGTTTTGACTGGGCTGTCGAATCGCGGGAAAAGATCAACGGGTGGCTGACAGACGGTAATTTCGATCCTTTGATCCATTACTACAAACAAAGCCAGGCCATACAGCTGGCCATCCCTACGCCCGACCATTTCCTGCCGCTGATCTACACGCTGGGCCTGAAAGAAAAACAGGAATCCCTGTCCCTGTTTAATGATAAGTTGCTGGCCGGCTCCCTGAGCATGACCTCCGTAAAGATTGCCTGATCCCGGTCATCGGCGTAAACCTTATAGGTTTGATTTGAAAAACCCCAGGGGGAAGAGCTGCACGACCCTATTCCCCTCCTGGGAGGGGCGGAAGAGACGGCATCGCAGAAGAATGTTGCTTGGGTAAGTATCAGCGGCGTAAACCTATAAGGTTTCAAAAACCTTATAGGTTTTGATCATCCCCGTAATTGCGTATCTGCAGCAGGCGGAAAAAATCATCTTCGGCAAACTCAGTAACCTCCCCCGGCTGCATGCCCGATAAGGTGAGGTCTTCAATGGCTACACGGACGAGCCTGCGGCACTTGTGGTGTACTGCCGCCACCATCTTCCGTACCTGGTGGTACTTGCCTTCCGTAAGGCTGATGTGCAGCCAGCTGTGCGGTATGTGTTGCGGCCGTTCCGGGCGGATGCCGAATTGCGCCAGGGGGTCCTCGATCAGTAATACCGCACAGGGGCCGGTATGATAGTCTGCACCTTCAAATGTTTTGAACGAAACACCATCCTGCAGTTTTTTCAGGCGTTCGGCGGATATCCTGTTTTTTACCATCACCAGGTAATCGCGACGGTGCGGCACCTCGCCCTGGAACAATAAACGGGTCACTTTTTTATTGGTGGTCAGCAGCAGCAGCCCTTCCGAATCCCGGTCCAGGCGGCCGATGGCGTGTGTACCTTCGGGGAACCGGAAATCCAGTTCCCCCAGCAGCGGCACCTTGTCTGCACTGACAAACTGCGATACCATGTCCCTGGGTTTGTACAGGGCAAAATAACGGTGGCCGCTCATCAGGCCCCGTTTCGTTTGACGATGCGGAGAAAGCGCGAGCACAGGAACACAGAAGAAAATGTAAGACCGATGATAAAGCCCAGCCAGATGCCCGGCGCTCCCAGCTTGAAGTGGAAGGCCAGCAGGTAACCCGCAGGGATGCCCAGCACCCAATAAGCGATAAAGACCAGCAGGGTAGGGATCTTCACGTCCTTAATGCCCCGGAGCAATCCTGATCCGATGGCCTGTGTAGCGTCCGATATCTGGAAAATGGCCGATAATACAAACAGGGACGAGGCCATCACGATCACCTCTTTCTTCTTGTTGAAAAGCAAAGGAAGATCATTGCGGAAAGTAACAAAGACCAAAGCGCAGAATATGCCATAGCTCAATGCCGTCAGCAAAGTGCTTTTGCCGATCACCGATATCTTGCTGAAATTGTTGGTGCCGAAGGCATTGCTGACCCGGATCGAGCCGGCCTGGGCCAGGCCCATAGAGGCCATAAAGGTGAAGGCCGCACAGCTGAGCGCAATCTGGTGAGCCGCCTGCTCTACCGCACCGATGGTGCCGATGATGATGCCGGATACGGCAAAAGCCCCGGCTTCCATGCCGATCTGCAGGCCACTGGGCACACCGATCTTCAGCAGTTCGCGGAAAGTATCTGCGCTGAAATGCCACTGGCTCCTGCGTACGGCAATGTACTTGCGGAACAGTTTGTGCCGCAGGATGACGGCGCCCAAGGCTATAAAAATGATGGTGCGGGTGATGAGTGTACCATAGGCCGCGCCCATGATCTCCATACGCGGGAAGCCCCAGTTGCCATAGATGAGCAGCCAGTTGATGAATACGTTCAGCGGCAGCGCCAGTATGGACAGGATCATCGCTGTACGGGTATGCTGCAGGCCGTCTGTAAACTGCTTCAATGCCATAAACAGCAGCATGGGTATCAGGGACAGGCTCATCACCCGCAGGAAGGGTATGGCCAGCCGTGCGACCTCTGGGTCCTGGTGCAGGTGCAGGATGATGTTTTGCCCCAGGAACATGCTGCCCGAGATCAGTACGGCGAAAAAAGCACACATCCAGAACCCGTTGAACAGGTAATGCGATACTTTCTGGTTGTCATTCTGGCCCTGAGCCATAGATACCGTCTGGGCTATAGACATCGTCATGCCGATACCCAGTACGAAAGGGATACCCAATACATTCAATACCAGCGAGGCTGCTGCCAGCTGCACATGGCTGATGGCGCCGATCATGGCCGTGTCCAGCAGGTGCAGGGCCATCTGCGCCAGTTCGCCAAAAATAATAGGCAAGGCAAGTTGTATGGTTTGCCTGGCCTCTTGCTTCAATTCCATAAAACCTAAAATTTTTTGGGCCTGCGAAGATAGGGTTTCCCGGGCTGGGGCAGGTTAATTTTAAATGAGTATATCTATCAAAAAATCGTATGGAAGGAACATTTCCTTTTCCATGTTACTTTCGCAGCATGTTATCTACAGATCTATCCGGAAAAAATGCGCTCGTCGCAGGCAGTACACAAGGCATAGGCCTGGCATCAGCACAGGCACTGGCAGCTTTGGGCGCCAATTGTATTCTGATTGCCCGAAACGAAGCTTCCCTGAAAGCAGCCGTACAGACTTTGGCTACAGACGCAGGTCAGCAGCATAGCTATGTGGTTGCCGACTACAGCATGCCCGAGCAGGTGCGTACAGCCGTCAGCACGCTGGTGGCTTCTGTAAATATTCATATCCTGGTGAACAATTCCGGCGGTCCGGCAGCCGGACCGGCCAGTACGGCCACTACAGAGGCTTTCCTGCAGGCCTTCAACCAGCACCTGATCTGCAACCATATTGTCACGGGGCTGGTTCTGCCCGCGATGAAAGCCGCACAGTACGGACGGGTGATCAATATTATTTCCACTTCAGTAAAAATACCCTTGAAAGGACTGGGTGTTTCCAATACCATCCGCGGGGCCGTGGCTTCCTGGGCCAAGACCATGGCCAATGAAGTGGCTTCTTTCGGCATTACGGTAAATAATGTATTGCCCGGGGCGACGGCTACAGGCCGGCTGAGCAGTATTATTGAAAATAAATCCGCCAAATCGGGCCAGGAAAAAGAAGAGGTCACTGGCGAAATGCTTGCTGAAATACCTGCCGGCCGCTTTGGGGCGCCGGAAGAGATCGCCTCGGTGGTCGCCTTCCTGGCCACACCTGCTGCAGCCTATGTAAACGGGACCAGCATACCCGTCGACGGGGGGCGTACCGGCAGTATATAGTAATAAAAAATTAACAGTTATCATACGTATTTGTTTTTTTCTGCTACCTTTAGCATGCGCTATCCATGAAAAAAGCAAAGTATATTTTCGCCTGTCTCCTGTGGGCTGTGCTAGGGGCTTACCTGCCGGCTTCAGCAGATGCCGGCTGGCTATGGGGTAAAGCCGGTGCCAACCTGTCTACCTACAGTGTTGCGCGCACGGATATCGCCACCGATGCAGCAGGAAACGTCTATACGATCAATATTGACTCCAATATTGACATTGACGGCTATTTCAAAAAAGGATATACCAGTCAGAATATCTGCATCGTCAGCTTTGACTACCAGGGGCATTACCGCTGGAGCAAAATGATCAGCCATAGCAATAACTACGAAAACCTGGAAATCAAGACGGATAACCTGGGCGGCGTCTATATTTCGGGTGCGGTGAATGCCACGGGCACCTATGTCAACATCGACGATGATGCCATTATCCGGCCTACACGGAAGTCTGTACTTTTTGTGAAGTACGATACCTCGGGTAAGTACCTCTGGCACAAAATGCCGGAACCGGAATGGACCTATAATGAAGGCTACGGTTTTGTGAGCCGGAGTATGTGCGTAGCGCAAAACGGCGATATCAGGGTACTGGCGTTGTTGCGGAAAGGTGTTTTTTGTGACAGTAATTACGCCGTTGACGATACCAACCATTCCCTGCATGTGCTGTCCCTGGATGCTCGGGGCAACTTTGTCCGTGGTGTGCCCCTGGACCTGAATGGCGATGCCGTAGACCTTATCGGTCATGCCATGAGCTGGGAAGTGAACTACGACAAATACTACGTGTACAGCACCAATATCAGCCAGGAGCATGAACTTTACTATGGCAGTACGGCCATCAAAGGCAAGGGCATGCTGATCGGTAAATTCGATGCGTCCGGCTACAATGAATGGGTGAAGTATGCCCATGGCCCGGCGCGGATCACCAAGGTGGTGAGCGGACCGGACGGCTCGGTATACATTGGCTGCCTGGCCAAACGGGGCATTGTTTTCGACGGGTATACCTTCACGAACACGAAAGACAAGCTGACAGCGCCCTGTATCCTGAAATATGATAAAGATGACAACCGTCAGTGGGTCGTCAACAGTTCCGGTGGTGGCGATTTCTTTGTCTTTGCCTTGTCCGGGAACCTGCTGGCCGGTGCCGGAGAAACCATGTTTGGCGCAAATGTGAGTTGGGGGCCGGGCCTGGAAGTCGGTCATTCTTTCCGGGAGCCTGCATCGGTATACAGCGAGGCCCTGAACCTCGGGAATTATATTGTGACCCTGGATGCGGAAAAAGGAACGGCTTTGCAGGTGGATTCCCTGCTCGGCAATTTTATCCGCCCTACCCAGATGTCGGGTAATAAACGGGGTTGTTTTTACTTTACGGGCGTCTTCGGCGTCAAAGGCCGAAGCCTGGCCCTGCCCGGAGTGGATACCCTTACAGGGTACCGCGGGCCCACCCCTTTCCTGGTCAAATACGGGACTGACGATTGCGATAAGCCCCTGGTCAGCAGGGAAAAGCCTTTGCTTACTGATCTGCCCGCCCATCCCAATCCCTTTTCAGAAACCCTGTATATCGGCAATACCTGCCCCGGAGCCACCCTGCAGTTGCTGAGCCCTATGGGCCAGATCATGTTCAGGCAGGTACTCCACAGTGGCGAGCACGCCGTGCCTGTTCCCGCTTTACCTCCGGGCATGTACCTGCTTGAGCTGCGCTGCGGTACAGAGGCTCCCTTGCGCAAAACGATGATCCGGCTGTAAATAGCTGCGCGTCCCTGCTCCCGTTTATTTTCTGCGTTCATTTTCAAAGTTTTCCTTCAATTTTGAAGAACAAAAACAATGCATTATGGCCAATCAGCTGATATCGGAACAAAGTCCCTACCTGCAGCAGCATGCGCACAACCCCGTGGAATGGCTGCCCTGGGGGGAAGCCGCCTTTGAACAGGCAAGAAAGGAGCATAAACCCCTTATTGTCAGTATCGGTTATTCAGCCTGTCACTGGTGCCATGTGATGGAGCACGAAAGTTTTGAAGACCCGGATACGGCAGCCTTCATGAATGCGCATTTTGTCAATGTAAAAGTGGATCGTGAAGAATATCCTGACGTTGATGATTTTTATATGACGGCTGTACAGGCCCTGACCGGCAGTGGCGGCTGGCCTTTGAATGTATTTGTCACTCCTGACAAACTGCCGTTTTACGGAGGTACCTATTTCCCTCCTGTCCCGGCCCATGGCCGCCCTTCGTGGATGCAGCTGATGCAGCGGATGGCGGATGTGTGGCGCGACAAACCGGAGGATATACAGCAGCAGGCAGACCAGATGCTCGGGTACCTGGAGAATGCGGCGGCTGTGACCAGCAAGGAGGCTACGGAAGACTGGACGGCGGAGGATGTGCTGGCTGCGGCAGACCAGTTGCTGAAACAGGCCGATACCGTACACGGCGGCTTCGGCCGGGCACCCAAGTTCCCGTCGGCAATGTCTGTATCCTTCCTGCTGGAGTACGCCCATTTTACCGGCAATAAAGATGCATTGCGGCATGCTTTGCTGAGCCTGGATAAAATGATCGCCGGCGGTATCTACGATCAGGTCGGCGGCGGTTTTTCCCGGTATTCGGTAGACGATGTGTGGCTGGCCCCGCATTTCGAAAAGATGCTGTACGACAATGCCTTGCTGGTCTCGGTATTGTGCGATGCCTACCAGCTTACCGGCAAGGAAGAATACCGGGAAGTACTGGAGGATACGATAGGGTTCCTGCTGCGTGAGATGAAGCAGGAGGGCGCCGGCTTTTACAGTGCCCTGGATGCAGACAGCGAGGGGGTGGAAGGGAAATTTTATACCTGGACCATCGATGAATGGAACAGGCTGATGGACCAGGAAGACCCTTTCCTGGCAGACTATTTCGGCGTGCTCAAAGAGGGCAATTGGGAGCATACGAATATCCTGCACAGGGCCATGAGTATCGAGCAGGTCTGCGCGGTGCAGAACCGGCCCTTCGCTGCAGTAAAATCAGCCATCAGGTCCGCTTCGGAAAAACTGTTCCGGGAGCGTTCGAAACGGGTGCGTCCCGGCACGGACGATAAAATACTGCTGTCCTGGAATGCATTGCTGAACACCGCGCTGTGCAAGGCTTCCGCCGTGTTGCAGCGCCCGGATTATGCTAGCCTGGCACAGGAGCATATGGATTGGATGATCGGGGCATTTGACATCCGCAATCATCCGAAACATACCTGGAAAAACGGTGTGGCGAAAATCGTGGCCAACCTTGACGACCTGGCCAACCTGGCGCAGGCCATGATCCAGCTGTCCCTGACCCTGAATGATAAGCGCTACCTCGGGGAAGCCTCAGACCTGGTGCGCTACATTGAAGCGCAGTTCTCCACCCCCGGGCAGGACCTTTTTTACTTTACCTCTTCCCTGCAAAACGAGGTGCCGGTACGGAAGCCGGAAATCTACGATGGCGTTACGCCGTCTTCGAATGCAGTGATGGCCTTTAACCTGCAGGCGCTGGGGCTGCTGGAAAACAATTCGCTCCTGATACAACGCAGCGAAACCCTGTTGCGGAAGATGAAATCCGCAGCAGTGCGGTACACCGGCTCTTTTGCTTTCTGGAACACGCTGGGCCAGCGCTTTGTACATGGTTATAAAACCATTACGGTGGCCGGATCGGATACGGCGGCGGTAGCGGAAGAGCTCCGGAAAAAGTTTTTACCGCATTGCTTTTATTTTTTTGAAAAGAAAGAAAATTTCGTAACTATGCCAATCGGAAACCAATTCGAAAAGAAAGCACAAATTTTTATTTGCACGAAAGACGCTTGTTTTCCGCCTTTGACCGAAATACCTGAGAATATTGATTTTGCTATACTTTAACAGAATATGAAGTGAATTGTCATCGTCAGTTTTTGACGGAGAAAAAAATATTTTTTAAGAAAGAGTTGCTTTTTTGAAAAAAACTTCAAATATTGTGTGCCAGTTTAGTGACAGACTATTAACAAACGAACAGAAATTTTATCTTTTATTTGCCTAATTGCAAAAACACAAGAATGAGTATGAAACAACTTTCCCTGAAGATCTCCGCTGTTGCATTGATTGCATTAGCTGCAAGTTGCGGACAATCGGGTAGTGGCGGACAACTAGTAGGTGCACCGAATATGACGTCTTATAAAGCTCCGGTGCCGCTGGGTATGGTCTACGTGCCATCCGGTATCCTGAAAATGGGAGCCAGTGATCAGGATGTAAGAGGAAGAAACGACGCCTTGATCCGTACGGCACAAATGACAGGCTTCTACATGGATGCTACGGAAATTTCAAACGCCGAGTACCGCCAGTTTACCAATTGGGTGCGTGACTCCATCGCTCATACGACTTTAGGGGATTTTAAAGATAATGCCGACGGTACGCAGACACTCGATATGAGCAAGCGTATCAACTGGAGAGATCCGGATGTTCAGGAGCAGCTCTCTGCAATGTATGTCCCTGCTGACCAGACCGGCTGGGGTGTAAAAGAGCTTGATAACAGCAAACTGGTGTATCACTACACTACCTACAACTACGGTGACAACGTAAGGGCCGGATCAGGCCAGAATGCGAAATCATTCATCAACGAAACCAGCATCAACGTGTATCCTGATACCACAGTCTGGGTACGTCAGTTTTCTTACTCTTACAACGAGCCTATTGCACGCCAGTACAACTGGTTCGGCGCTTTCGACAACTACCCTGTAGTTGGTGTCAACTGGTACCAGGCTAATGCATTCTCTAACTGGCGTACAGATGAGTGGAAAAAAGACCACGATAAAAGAAAAGTTTATTTTGAAGGCGGCTTCCGTCTCCCGAACGAAATGGAGTGGGAGTGGGCAGCAAGGGGCGGACGTAATGCATCTCCTTATCCCTGGGGCGGTCCTTACATCCTGAACAAAAAAGGATGTTACCTGGCTAACTTCAAACCACAAAGAGGAAACTATGCAGCAGACGGTGGACTGTACACTGTACCGGTAAACAAATACTGGCCAAACGATTACGGTCTGTACAACATGTCCGGAAACGTAGCAGAGTGGACAGCCAGCCCTTACTACGGCAATACCTACAACCAGATTGCTGACGTTAACCCTACACTGGATACCCGTGCCAAAAACACAGATCCCCAGTGGATGCAGCGTAAGACCGTTCGCGGCGGCAGCTGGAGGGATGTATCTTATTACCTGCAGGTGAGCACACGCGATTATGAATACGCAGATACCGCCAAAGCTTACATCGGCTTCCGTAACATCTACCAGGAAATCGCTCCGGCCCTTACCAACAGACGTTAATCAAAACTTTTCAACTTTTTAAAACAAAGAAATCAACTTTAATATGAAATCAATTGCATTGTTTTTCGAAACATCAAAAGGAAAATACCTCAAAAACTTCATTATCGGTTTTGGTGCGTCAATTGTATTGATCGGTGCGCTTGGAAAAATCCAGCACTGGGCGATCGGCGGTCCCCTGCTGACAGCAGGTATGTTGACGGAAGCTTTCATCTTTGCGATGCTGGGTATCCTGCCTCCGCATAAAGATTACTACTGGGAAAAAATCTACCCCGGTCTGGATGTAAGCCCTGAAGAAGAGCACTACCTGAAAGGCGGTGGCAAAAAAGCCGGTACTCCCGACAGCATGTCTCCCATGGCTGCTTTTGACAAAATGATGGAAGAGGCTGCAATGAACCCGACCAACCTGAACAGGCTGAACCAAAACTTCCAGAAATTCGGTGAAGTAGTCAACAACATCAAAGATATGTCCGATGTTACTGCTGCTACCAACGAATACTCTGCCAGCGCCCGCAGCGCAGCAGGTGCCCTGGGCGAAATGTCCGGTACTTTCTCCGGTGCTACCCGTACTATGTCTGCTTTCAACAGCGCAGCTGACGATACCATGAACTTCCACAAACAAGTACAGGTACTGTCCGGCAACCTGAACTCCCTGAACCAGATCTATGAAGTGGAACTGACAGATGCCAACAACCACCTGAAAGCCATGAACAAATTCTACAGCAACCTGGTGAGCGCATCAGATGCTATGGCTTCAAGTGCTCAGGACGCTATCTCTGCAAAAGAGCAAATGGCAGCCCTGTCTAAAAACCTGACTTCTCTGAACAGCATCTACGGAAATATGCTGTCTGCAATGCAAGGCCGTTAATCTTTAGCACATAAGGACCGAAACAAACATTTTTATAACAAACTGAAAATATAAAAGAATGTCAATACCTAAAGAGCCCCGGCAGATAATGATCAACCTAATGTACTTGGTGTTGACAGCCTTGCTGGCCCTTAACGTATCTTCTGAGATCCTGGCAGCCTTCCGTACGATTAACAAAAGTATCAAAAGCTCCAACCAATCTATAGACGATAAGAACGCTTCAAAGTATAAGTTCTTCGAAGACAACATGCAGATCGAATCTGAAAAGGCCAAAACAAAGCCTTTCTATGATATCGCTATGCAGGTCAAAAAAGAATCGAGCGACCTGGTCAATTACCTGGACGGCTGGAAGCAAAGACTGATTGCACAATCCGGTGGATGGAGGGATTCAGTAAACTTTCCTGGCGAAATCGCCAACGAGAGCGACCTGCATGCTTCTACAGACCTGCTGGTAGAAAAAGAAAAAGGTGGAGACGAGATCAAAAAACGCCTGGAAACGTACAGGGCTAATTTGCTGAAAGCCCTGAACATGGATGAAAATTCTGCCCTGGCGAAAGCGATGCCTTTGAAAATAGATTCCATGAAGAAATCTGACGCCAACCCTAAAGGTGAATGGGCTGCAGGTAACTTCTACAACATGCCTGTTATCGCTGCGGTAACCCTGATGTCTAAATTCCAGAACGACATCAAAAACTCCGAGGCAATGGTAATCGATCAGCTGTTCGATAAGATCCACGAACAGGATGTGAAATTTGATGGTTTTAAAGCAATCGCTGTACCGAAGAACAGCTACCTGCTGGCCGGTCAGAAAGTGGAGGCCGAAATCTCCCTGGCTGCTTACAAAACCACAGCTGTACCTTCTGTATCTTCAAACGTAGGTCGTGTGACCAAGACAGAGCAAGGTATCGCCTATTGGGAAAACACAGTATCCGGTACCGGTCTGCAAACTGTAAAAGGTACTGTATCCATCGACATGGGTGGCAAGCAGGAGTCCCGTCCGTTTGAGTTCACCTACATGGTGGGTTCTACAGGAGCCTCTATGCAGCTGGATAAAATGAACGTATTCTACATTGGCGTACCCAACCCTGTTACCGTATCTGCGGCAGGTTACTCTATGGAAGACATCGACCTGACCATCCCTGGTTCAGATGCGGTTATTTCCAAAGGT
Source organism: Chitinophagaceae bacterium (assembly GCA_016786525.1). Classification (GTDB taxonomy): domain Bacteria; phylum Bacteroidota; class Bacteroidia; order Chitinophagales; family Chitinophagaceae; genus Rurimicrobium. The sequence goes on along the minus strand of JAEUVW010000172.1, from coordinate 3,036 downwards.
GATGCCCTGGGTAAGTACAATGTATTGGTGAAGAAACAAGGAAAAGTTACTGCCGTGATCAGTGCCCGTACCAAAGACCAGGGTGCTAAACAGGTAGGAACCCAGGAGATTCGTGTGAAAATGATTCCTGACCCTGTAGCGGAAGTTTTGGGAAAAAGCGGTAGCTTTATGGAAGCATCCAACAGGATCAAGATTGCCCCGGGTATCAACGCTTCTATGAAAGGTTTTGACTTCGATGTGCGTTTTACAGTAACCAGCTTCGAATTTACTTACCTGCAAAAGCGTCAGGATCCGGTTGGTCCGATCGTAGTGAATGGCCCGATGTTCTCCGGCAACAAGCAGGTTTCAGATATCATTGCCAAATGCAAGCCCGGAGACAAGATCTTCCTGGAAAACATCAAAGCCCGTGGTCCGGACGGTATTCCGCGTACCCTGGGAACGATTATCATTACGGTGCAATAACCTGAATTGAATTTTTAAACGAAGAGATTTTTAAATTAAACAGCAAATTACCAGGATCATGAATATCCTCAAATCATACCCATTAGCTACTATTTTATTTTTGAGTTGTTCACTCACTGCCACTGCACAAACCGGAACAATGACAGACAGGGCAACCTCTGTGGATGTGGGTGCCGTAAACAGTGAATGGCAACCTTCCCGTCGTCCCGACGGTGCATATGATAAAGTAGCGCACGTTTCCAAAGCGATGCCCTGGCAACCGCTCCGTGAAGATGATATCATGTGGAAGAAACGTGTTTGGCGCGAAATTGATGTTCGTCAGAAGCAAAACATGCCTTTCATTTATCCCGGCGACGAGAATACAGGTGGCGGTAGCTTTATCGAGATCCTGATCGATGCCGTGAAAAGAGGAAAGATCATGGCTTATTCTCCCCTGGATGAGCGTTTTACTTCAGCTTTTTCCAAAGAGCAGATCATGGATGTATTGGTTGGTAAACCGGATACGATCATGATCGAAAACATCGAAACCGGTGAAATGGAGCGTAAAATCTCCCGTACCGAATTTGATCCGAACTCTATCACTAAATTCCGTATCAAGGAAGATGTGATGTTTGACCGTAACCTGGGCCGCAAAGTAACCCGTATCATCGGTATTGCGCCCTTGCTGGATAAGAAAAGTTCTTCAGGTGAGTTCATTGGTAACGCTCCTTTCTTCTGGCTGTATTACCCAGATATCCGCGACGTACTGGCTCAGTACGAAGTATTCATCCCTGAGAACGATGTAGCCCGTATGACCTGGGACGACTATTTCGAAGGCCGTTTCTTTGCCAGCTATATCTACAAAGTCAGCAACCCATTCGATGCCCGTTTCAAAGACCTGGGTATGAACGAAATGGATGTGCTGAACGAAGGACAGCGCGTGTCTGAAGAACTGATGACCAAAGAGCATGATATGTGGGTTTATTAATCCGGATTTTAAAATTTTAGTATATAGAAATAGCTTTGCCTTGTGCAAAGCTATTTTTGTTGCATAATGTACGTTGAATATGTCCTTACCGAAACTGGAAGTATGCCTTTCCCCTGCGCTGCTTCACTTATTTGATACCAAAGACAAAATAACCGTAATCATAGATGTTTTCCGTGCAACATCGACTATGGCTGCAGCCCTGGACAATGGTGCCACGAAAATTATACCCGTAGCCTCTGTATCGGAATGTATTGCCATAGGGCAGAGAATTGAAAACAGTGTTACCGCGGGCGAACGGGACGGAAAGGTGGCAGAGGGCCTGCAATATGGCAATTCCCCCTCAGAATACCCTGCTGACTTTATCTCCGGCAAAACCCTGGTACTGACCACGACAAACGGTACAAGGCTGCTGCATATGGTGAAGGATGCAGCCGAGATCATTACGGGCTCTTTCCCGAACCTTGACGCTGTCAGTGATTTTATCAGGGAGCAGCAAAAAGACGTGATCCTGGCCTGTGCTTCGTGGAAGGACCGTTTTAACCTGGAGGACGCGCTATTTGCAGGAGCCGTCGCGGCCCGTGTACAGGAAGATTTTATCATCAACTGCGACAGCACAATGGCCTGTATGTCGCTGAATACCGACGCTGCCGGCAACTATTTCGAATACCTGAAAAGAGGGGCGCATTACAAACGCCTTTCCGGCTTCGGGCTGGAAAGCGATATGGTATACTGCACTACTGCGAATATCCACCCTGTGGTGCCCATCCTCAAAGAAGGCAACCTGGTGGTGCATCGCTAGTCAATAGCGCACTTATACGAGGAATGGATTACCGCTTTTTTCTGCTGCGATAGTGGTGGCTGGGCCATGGCCTGAGTAAACCCTTGTTTCGCCGGGTAAGGGCAGCAATTGGGTCCTGATGCTGCGGATCAGGGTGTCAAAGTCGCCCATCAGCAGGTCGGTACGCCCTATGCTGCCGGAAAACAAGGCATCCCCGCTGATGACCCAGTTCCCTTCTGGATAATAGAACGCGATACTGCCGGGTGAATGACCGGGCACAAACAGGATCTGCAGCTGATCGTCTTTTAAGGCGAAAGGCCGGCCGTCTGCAATAAATTGCGCTGGTGTCTTTACCCCTTCATACTGGAACCCGAACATCCGGGCTGTATTGCCTGCATTGTTTAAGATCGGCATTTCTGTTTCATGCAGGTAGAAGGGTATGCCGTATTTGCCGGCAATAAAATCAATACCGAGAATATGGTCTATGTGGGCATGGGTATTGATGATGGCCTGTGGAATCAGCCGGTGCTCCTCAATAAAACGGACCAGCTCATTTTCTTCGGCAGTATTGCTCATGCCGGGATCGACGATCCAGCATTCCTGCTGTTCGTTACTAATGATATAGGTGTTCTCCTGGAAAGGGTTGAAGGTAAATGTATGGATCGATAGCATCGTGCAGAGCGGGTTATTTTTTGAAAATAAAGTAAACGGCCAGTACCAGGAAGCCGAAGCCGATCAGGTGATTCAGGCGCAGGGTTTCTGTTTTAAAAGCAAGCAGGGTAAAGACCGTGAAGACCACCAGGGTGATCACTTCCTGTATCACCTTCAG
>JAEUVW010000155.1 GCA_016786525.1 Chitinophagaceae bacterium | reverse complement strand
GCCACATTGTAGCCTGAACCATAAGCATAAGACACCCAGTAGTATTGGTACGTACCCGTGGAGGAAGCCCTCCTGGTCGTTACAATGATCGACAGGTTGCCTGTATTGGTATAGTTAAAAGGGGTGGTCAGGTTTACCGTCTGCCAGCCAGAGGCTGTGCTGTTTTCGAAGGTACCTTTAAAAACCATTGTGTACCCATCCAGGTTAAAGGGGCTGGACAAAGCGGTAGTCGTACCTACTTCTTTCATGAATACATAGGTAGAGTCCAGCGTAAGTGAAGGAGATGTAGTACCCGAATACTTATACATTGCATAAGATGTAATGGTACCCGGCATACCGATCTCACTTTTACCGTAGACTGCACCACCGGCACTGTACCGGTAATACGTATAGGTACCATGATAGGCCGAAGAGTAGGTATACATATCACTCATCATGGAAGAACCGGGTGGTGAACCAAAGGTCTTCAGTACGGCAGAGGCCTGCTTCGAGAAGGAAACAAGCATGATGAGGACAAAGGCCAGGAATTTCCTGCAGGGTGCAGACAGACCTCCTGGCATTCGGAACACCTCGTAAAGAGGGGCTTTCAATTGGGTAAACTTTAATACCATAATCTTTTTGTTAAAAAATTTAAAACAATTCTGGGTTTCGCTTTACGGTAATTTTATATTTCAGCACCAAAATATATTATATTAAAAGTACGGAAATTAGCAAAAAAAGCTTTCGTAGTTAACAATACGAACTAATGATGAGGACCTAATTGTTTTTTTGAGGAAAATACCTTGGTTATAACCAATGTGTTAGGAGAAAAAGAACAAAATGTTATTTACTGGTTAACATGGAAATATCCATAGTTAAAGAACTCTTAAAGGCACGGGCAAAACAAAAGCAGGGGATAAAAAGGGGTATAAGATGCTTCCACGGAGCAGGCATCGCTACGCATTAACAATTCAGAATCAGCAAAGAAGGTTTTATTTAAACCGCACGTCCGCCGAGTAAGGGTCTGTACCGCTTTCGAAACTGCGCGAATCAGCGGGTTGAAATGTATTCAGGTCATATACATTATAATAACCGTTGCGTCCCCCGCATTGCGAAGTGTGGTGCGGAGCAGGGCCGGTAGAAGAAACATTCCTGCTGACAATATAGACCAGGCCGTTGTGGTCGTCGACGGTGACACCATGGATCTGGTAGAAAGGGCCGGGAATACGCTTCACGATCTCCAGTGTATTGTAGTCGATCACATAGACTGCTCCCAGGAAACGGGGAAACTCCGGGGTCGCCTCTTCCTCGCAGGTCACGAAAAGGTAGGGCTTTGTCGTGCTGAGCGCCAGCTCCTGCGGAAAAGTGCCTACAGGAATAGCTTTTATAAGTTTATTGGTCTTGCTGTCCATCACCCTTACCTCATTGGAACCCTGGCAACTCAGGAAATACTTGCTGCCGTCCGGGCTCATCATGATCTCATGCGGGTTGCGGGAATCATTGCGGAAACTCGACTCATCGTCATCGATACTAAAGCGGCGCACAGCCCCTTTGGCCGTCAGGCGGTATACTGTATTCCCATATTGCGCGGTAACAAAAAAAGTATCGAAACCGGGTGTACTGGCCACACCGTGCGGATACCGGAAACCTTCATAGGTCAGCAATACGGTCATGGCATCCAGGTCCAGCAGCTTGATGATCCCATCCTCCTGCATGCTGGTCACCAGCATACGGTCTCCTTTCTGCGAGATCTGGAACAGGTTCCAGGAGCCGGCCCCGAGAAAGACATTGCCGATCACCCTATCCGTCTCCACATCGATCTTTTGCAGGTATTGCCCGCCGGTAAAGCTTACATAGGCATAGCGCCCGTCCGGTGAAAAACGGACGCAATGGGGCGTTTCAATTCCGGGATCCATGCCGATCTCAATGTAGCGCATGGTCATTTTGGACACGGCATCCACCACAGCGATCAGGTCGCAACCCTGCTGGGTGATATAGATTTTCTGACGCGTAGCGGCATTGGCAGCAAAAGGGACCACACCCGTTTTATCCGGTGCGCCGGCCGCCACCCAGGCCTTGATGGTGGCATACTCAGCCGCAGAAAGCGCCCCCATATTCAGGGGCATAGTCGGTTGAAGGGTCGGGCCTTCAGTACTGTCTGTATTGATAAAATACAGCAGGGAACTGTTTTTTGTGCTGTAGGGGACGATCACCGCCCCGGTACCGCTTCCTTTCCACAGGTGTTCCCAGCGGTCCAGGCGCAGGTTGGCCGCATTGGCATAGCTCTTTTCATTATGGCAGCCAGCCGTTGCGCATTTATTGTTGATAATGGCGGCCACATCATCAGGATACTCGCCTTTATAGACCGTAGGCGGATGGGTGCAGGAACTCAAGGCAACGCAGGCAAACAGGAAGGATACGATACAGGCTTTCATAGGAAAGCTAAAGTTACGGCTTTCTGCAACAAATGCCTGCTGCTCAGGTGCCGGGCGATAAGGCTTTCAACTCTTTGCGGGCCTGCTGTATAAAACTGCTGCCGGGATAGTCAATGATGAGCTGTTCGTAAAACCGGCGCGCTTCTTCCTTGTTTTTCAGGACATTGCGGTTGATTTCGGCAATGCGGAACAGGGCGTCGTCTGCCAGCACATCTTTACCGTACCGCTCCACGATCTCCTTCAGGTACCCGATCGCTTTGGCAAAATCCTTATGCTTTGCGGCAATTTTTGCCTTGAGCAGCAAAATATCATCGGCCAGCGGGTTTTTAGGAAACGCTGTTGCCACACTGTCCAACAGGGCTTCAGCCGCCGCATCTTTATTCTGGAACAGCAGGAGATCAGCATAGGCAAAGCGCTGTAAAGGCACCAGGTTACTATCCGGCGGTACATTTTCAGTGATCAGCACAGAAAGGAAAAGGGCGTCGTTGGCGATCAGTTCGGATGTTGAAGCCTTCAGTACGGACAATTGCCCCTGCGCCTGTTCGAAATCATGCTGGTAGTATGACAGTTTGGCATTGCGGAAACGGGCTTCCTCGCCCAATGCATCCTCCCGGAAAGCCTTATCTACCTGGGCATACAGCAGTGCAGCCTCCCAAACCTGACCGGCTATGATATAATAGTCTCCCAATTGAAGTTTGGCGTTGCCAATAAACTGCTTATTGCCCGCCTTCTGCCCGATCGATTGGTTCAGTATGGCGATGCCTTTTTCGACCTGGCCATTGTACCGGGCCTCCAGCAGGGCATAATCATTTGCCGTTACGGTGCTGTAGGCGTCCGGGTATTCGGCGAAGAAGTCTGCATAGGTCTTCGCCAGGGCTGTGATCTCTTCTTTTTTCACCATCGGGTTTTCTTCCACCTGCATCAGGCCCATAGCCAGCTGCCCTTCCCGGGCCTGGCGGTAACGGGGATGTGTATTCCCGTAAGCGATTACAGTGCCGTAGGCCTTTCCGGCTACCTCATACTGCTGTTTTTGGGCCGCATTGGCCGCAAAATCCATCAGCAGGCGGCCTTTATCGGTGTTCCTTCGTTCCAGGGCCTGCACCTGGATCAGCGCCTTATCCCAGTTATTCTGCACGGAAAATATCCAGGTCAGCAGGTAGGTATACAGGTAATTTTCCGGTTGTTCATTCACCAGCTTGATAATAGCACTCTGCGCCTTGCGCTGTTTTTCAGGATCGCTGCCGATGATCTCCAGCAGGGCGCTCTCTATTGTTTCATCCCCACGCATCTGGGGCATATTTTTCTGTCCCTCTATGGTAATACCAATGGCCTTTTCGACATCGCCTGCACGATTGTACAGGCGCGCCAGCGGAGCACTGTACAAGGCCGGGTTCTGCGTAATCTGTATGGCCCGCTCATAGGTCCTGACCGCCCATGCTTCATTACCGGAACTGCTGAAGGCCCCCGCCATTTGTTGCGTCAGCACATCGTCCCCATTGATATAGGTCAGTGCCTGGGCAAAGAGCTCTTCAGCCTTTTTCTCTTTTTTATCCTCCCGGTAGACATTGCCCATGGCAATGATGTAAAGAGGATTGCCGGGGTTGCGCTGCAGCTGTTTTTTAGCTGCGGCTTCGGCTGTTTTAAAGTCTTTGAGGGCCAGCAAGGTCAGCAGGTACTCCTGGTATACATCGTTATTTGCCGGGTCTGCCGCATAGAGATCCTTATAAAGAAGCGCAGCCTTCTGGTATTCTTTACGATCCAGAAAGCTGCGCGCTTCATCATATTGACTTTGCTTATCCTGGCCTGCAGCAAATTGCGGTAAAGCCAGTACAAGACATAAAATATAGAGCAGATAAGTATTTCCCGGCCTGAATTTCATGAACAATCTTCGATTTCAAAATTCAAGCTAAGCTTTTTTCCGCTATTTATTACCGATTGCATTCTGGGCATCCACCAGTTCCATGATCTTATCCAGTTTAGGCTCCAGGATGATCTCGGTCCGGCGGTTGCGGGCGCGGCCTTCGGGCGTACCGTTATCCGCTATCGGGAGATACTCGCTCCTGCCGCTGGCGGTGATCCGCGTAGGATTGACAAAATAGTCCTTGATCAGGATGCGGGTAATGGCTGTACTGCGCGCCTCACTGAGGGCCCAGTTGTCTTCAAAACGCTTCATAATGGGAATAGAATCCGTATGCCCCTCAACATTCACATTGATATCGGGATTTTGATTCAGTGCTTTGGCCAGGCTCGAAAGGGCTTCCCTGCCCTCTTTGTTCACTACCGCGCTACCCGAAGGGAACAGCAGCTTTTCCGACATGCTCACATAGACCTTACCGTTCTTCAGGGAAACGGTCAGCTGGTCGTCGTTGAAGTTGACCAGGGCATCGGCTATCGTTTTCCTCAGGGCCAGTGTAGCGGCACGCTGGCTTTCGATGCGTTGCTGCAGCTCGGCAAGCCTTGCCTGCTGCTGTGCGATCGTCTCATTACTGGAAGACAGCTGGGCATTGCTTTGCTGCAGTTTTGAGTTCGTCATTTCATTTTGCATCTGCACTTTACTTAATGTACCGTTCAGACCCAGCACCTGGTTGTACAGGTTCACGCTGTCGTTGTGCAGGCGGCTGGCCCTGGCGGTCATGGCCTTATACTTTTTCTGCGATACGCAGGAAGCCACGAACATGGCTGTGATCATGAAGATTCCCGGGTAAAATTTTGTGTATTTCATTGTTCTTTTCTTTTGTTCCGGGGGTAAAGGTAATCGTCTGTTTCTTTTCTACTGAGCCGATTACCTTAAAAAAACACACTTCCTTTTAACAAACATTGGATTTATACCCATATTTACAATACCGGCAAGTTCCATCCCTATTGGCGGGGATATCGTATTTTGCCTTCCCGGGCTCCCTGGTATTTCAACCGCTTTAGCCCGGAGCATGATCCTGCAAACCGACAAACAGCTTATGCCCCGTATGGTAAACCTTCCCCTGCCCACACTCCTGCTGCTCTGCCTTACAGCCTGTACCGGCACCAAAAGAACCCTGCTGCAGACGGGCGAAAACAAGCCTGCCGCCCCGGGTAAGCCAAGCACACTGACGCTTGTGCTGAAATCAGCCTGGAACCCCGACTCTTCCGTACACTTCTCCGTTTATAACGATATACGCAACTCAGGACTACAGCCCCCGAAGGGCATTTCAGCACGCAAGAGGAACAGTGGCTTCCTGCTGTATTTTACCGGTGCAAACGGTGCTCCCCGCGACAGTGTATACATCAGTCACCCGCTTCGGGAAAAGGTGGAAACCACCATTGCCCCGGGCAAAGCCAGGGAGGAACTGTTTACCCGGGAAGAAGCCTACACGGAAGTCAGCGTACTGTATACCCCGGAAATAAAAAAACTGGTGTGCACAGACCTGGAAACACAAAAACAACAAACACTGGATATCCGCTAAGCATGGGCAGCTTATCGCATTTTACTGTTTATATTTGCCTTTCATGACCGAACAGCAATCCATATTCTTAGCCAAGAGTGAAGTAAAAGCACACGACCTGGAACATAAGCGCAAAATCTCCTGGAATATCCAGAAGTACAATGCCGCGGTGGTAAAAGGCAAAGAACAGTTCGCCGAACTGGAGATGGCCCGCAAAAAGGCCAAGAATATTAAATGGAAAGCCATAGAAGAGCTGGACAAGCACCTGGAAACTTTTGAAAAAAACTTCAGTGCACGGGGCGGAAAAGTACTATGGGCCAATGATGCGGAAGAAGCTTTGCAACAGATCCTCAGTATCTGCAGGCAACACCAGACCACGCAGATCGTGAAGTCGAAATCGATGGTCACGGAAGAAATCCACCTGAACAAATTCCTGGAAGAACAAGGCATAGAGTCTGTAGAGACCGACCTGGGAGAATATATCCAGCAACTGGATGGCGAAGCCCCCTACCATATCGTCACACCGGCCATGCACAAAAGCAAGGAAGATGTAGCCCGCCTGTTCCACAACAAACTCGGTACACCGGCAGACCTCAGCCCCACGGAGCTGACGCTGGTCGCCCGGGAAAAGCTCCGGAACAAGTACCAGACAGCCCAGGTAGGCATTACCGGCGCCAACTTCTGGATTGCAGATGCCGGGGCCATATCCGTTACCGAAAATGAAGGGAACGGGCGCCTGAGTACCGCTTTACCGAAAGTACATATTGCCATAGCCGGCATCGAAAAAGTGATCCCCCGCCTGCAGGACCTGAACCTGTTCCTGCCCCTGCTGGCCACCTTCGGTACCGGCCAGAAGCTGACTTCCTACAATACGATCTTCAGCGGCCCCA
>JAEUVW010000143.1 GCA_016786525.1 Chitinophagaceae bacterium | reverse complement strand
TTTCTTTTTGCATTTGTTACCCCCGTTTGTTGCAGCGACTCCGTTATAGCAGCAATGCGAACAGGCTCTAAAAAACGGCTATCCGATCCATACGCAGCAATGCCCGGCGCGGGAAATCGAAACCTTAATCCATACACCCGAATGGAACAGCTTTGATAAGTATTAATCAACGCATTTTTTTTACGAACAGAAAAAAAATTAGGATATAAATCCCGTCCGCTGAATAGGCACGTTCCTGTTCAGAATATTTTGGAAGGACAAATTTTAATGAACCATCATAAAAGACACGAAACCCTTATTCAATTACTGACCCGGCTGAACGATGCCGCGCAATCCCCTTTGCTTGCAGCAACACAAGGCGGTTGCCCCAACTGCATTTACCGTTTTGACCCTTTGCTGGATCGTGCCGAAATGTGGGCTTACACAGGCTTTACACCAAGCACGCTTGCGACATGGGATTGTAATAAGACCTACGACCTTCAACCGATCAAGTTCAGGAATGCCGTCCGTTACCGGCTATCCAGCGCGAACCGCTTTATTGATGCCCGGCAGCGCCCATAAGTAACGGGGAAAGGCCAAGCGGCAAACTGACCTTCCCCCTGCACCCAATAACCCACCATCACATTTTAGGACGAACGATGAACATTGAATATGCTCAAACCATACCCCTGCGCGAAATTTTAGACAAGGCCGGAATACAAGATGCCGGGCAAAACGATAAAGGAACACTGCCGTATGTGTCGCCTTTCAGCGGCAGCGCAACTTTGGAGGTAAACGAAACGGCCAACACATGGCAGGATACCCATACGCAAACCGGGGGCGGTACATACGAATTTGTGCAGGCTTTATTGCAGCAGCGCGGTGAACATGCTGCACAAGTCAATATCCTGAAATGGCTAAAGTTCAATATTGGCTATCCGCCGATATCGCGCTTCCTTGACCTGCCACCCGATACAACATCGGATCATTTATACAAACGTATCTGCAAAGTAAAATTGCAGGAAGCTGGCCTGATTCGTTATGCGATGAGTCGGGGCATTGCCTTTCCTGTAGCCAAAGAAAGGTTCAAGCAAATCTATGTGCTGAACAAAGCCACAGGCAATGAATTTGTTGCCTTGGGTTTTAAAAATGAAGATGGCGGCTTTATACTCTATAACGCGCATGTGGAAGCCTGCCTGTCGCCTGCCGCCATTACGTTTATGCGCGGCAAAAAAGCCAAGCCTGATACCGTGCATATTTTTAAGGACGTGTTCAATTATCAGGACGCGATCTGCGCACGATCCGGCAAACCGTTTAATGGCGATTGCATCATCCTGAATACATGGGGCTGCATGGATAATGCAGCCGCTTATATCCGTGGTTACGGGTATGCGGTATTGCGTACATGGTTCGACAACAGTAGCACAGGGCAACAAGCTGTGCAGGCATTCCAATGGTTGTGTACAACGGAAGAAAACCTGACGCATCAGGCTGTCAAGCAGCCTTCATCATAAAGACAATGTGGAAGCCGGATTTATCCGGCTTCATTTTCTGTTTTTGTTTTGTCCGGAAAAGAGGAAAGCGGCCATCCGTTCCAATCGTGTGAGCAGATAGTTACTTGCCGGGCTTAATAAAAGCCACTCCCTCTCCAAATAAAATTTTCCCCTCGCGCAAAAGAATGCGCGATTCCTCGCGATGCAAAATTTGATCCGGCTCTTTCGCTAAGCCTTTTATTGGTTCAGCCCTGTAACCATCCACCCACACGAAAGGAACTCAAAAAATGACCACTAAATTTTCTTCTTCTGCCCCGGGCAATGCTGATTTAAAGAGAGCAGATTTACACCAGCAAGTTACCGATACGATCATCCGCCAACTGGAAACGGGCGTAGTGCCGTGGCAAAGAGGCTGGCAGGGTGAAGAACACCAACTGCCGGGCTTGCCGCTGAATTACAGCACCGGGAAGCAATACCGGGGCATCAATATTGTTTTGTTGTGGTGTGCCTCGATGGGTCAATCTTACCAAAGCGCGGAATGGGCAACGTTCCGTCAATGGCAGGAAAAAAAGGAACTGATCCGCAAAGGCGAAAAAGGCACGATGATCGTGTATTACGATGTCATGGAAAAAGAAGTGGAAGGGGAGCAGGTTAAAATCCCGTTCCTGAAATCTTCTGTCGTGTTCAACCGTTGCCAGTTGCAAAGCTATGAAGCGCCGGAATCAGAACCGGGAGAGCCGCGCCCTTTGCTGGTCGAAACCATTGATATCGTAGAGGCCTTTGTAGAGAACACGCATGTCGCCGTTGCACATATCGGGTCAAGCGCCTGTTACCACCGTAAAGACGATATTATTTACATGCCGGATATGGATCGGTTTTTGGCCACAGCGCAATGCAGCGCCACCGAAAATTATTATGCGACTTTATTGCATGAGCTGATCCATTGGAGCGGAGCAGAAAAACGCCTGAACCGCACCAAAGGCAAAACTTTTGGCGATAAGGACTATGCACAGGAAGAACTTGCAGCCGAATTTGGCGCGGCATTCCTGTGTTCGGGCTTTGGCCTGCCCACCGCAGATAAGGGCAACCATGCCGCTTATATCGACAACTGGTTGCAAGTATTGCGTAACGATAAGCATTGCGTCCTGAAAGCCGCTGCTGCCGCCTCGAAAGCCGTGGATTACCTGCACGGTATCCAGCCTACATACGAGCCAGCATAAACCGATTCCGTCCGTACCTTGTAGAAGGTACGGGCTTTTTATCCCCAACAACAAGAAAGGCAAACACGATGGAATTTTTAACCGAAGAACAAGAAGCAAAGCTGCTGCATAATGGAGCCGAAGAAAACCGCGATCAGGATCATGCGCCGGTCGTGAAATTATTCTTCCCCGGGACGCATTGCGTGTGGCTGTTAAACGAGCTTGTACCGGATGAACCGGGCATCGCTTTTGGGCTTTGTGATTTGGCGATGGGCTTCCCCGAGCTAGGCTATTTGTCATTGGATGAATTGGCAGCAATCAGCATCAACGATATGACTGTAAAACGCGATGACACCTTTAAGCCGCAATATCCGATGAGCGTTTATGCGGAAGCTGCCCGGAACTTTCGAGAGATCACCGAAGACCCAGTAGCGTTGCAACGGGCGAAAGCTGCATTGGAAGAAGAACGCCAGATCAACCCGAAACCTGAATAAGCAAAAAGCGCAAGGGTAGAAACCTTGCGCTTTTTCGGTAGTGTATCATTTAAAAAAAAGTAACTTAATCCAATAAATATTCCTTTTTAAAAAGTCCTGACCCGAGATATTCTAATTTTACTTGTTCGAGGAATTCAGATTGTTCTTCGTCCTGCCAGCCCCATTCTACTAATTCCTTTGCTTCATTACGTTCGTATTCGTATTGGATAATTAGGAACTCTATTATTTCAGATGAAATATCCTCAATATTATAAAGATCGGCATCAGGCCATTTATTAAGTATAGCCTGAGCTTTTTTGACTTTTACAAATACTCCCCCTGCTGCCATTTTACTTTAAGTTTGCGTCTATAAAGTCCGAAATTTCAGATTGGATTTCCAATAGGGCACTTGGGATTTTAGGGGAAATAAATTTCCACCCTTCTCCTTGGTTTTCCATATCCACGGGAAATACACCTTTGTTTGGGAATACTTGATACAGGTCTTTGTTTTTGAGTATCTGCAAATGAATGCTATTGATTGTAGTTTCCATTAATATAAAAGTATGAAAAAGGTCACAAATGCAGCCTTTATTTATAAGCCTCATTAAGAAAACTATTTCCTCGCTTATCCGCTTTTTATTCCAGTTCCGTAACGGTCATATCAGAAACAACAGGCGCGTCCTTATTCGCTAAAGCCTTATAACGTTCGTCCGTGCAGGTAATGATCCGCGGGGATTGATCCATAAGTTCCAGATACAGGCTTTCCAGCCGTAACCCTTTTATGCCAATCTTATGGGTGGTGAAGGTCAGGTAAATACAGTTATCGTCCGGGAGGTAATGCCCGGCCATAAGATAGCTGTAATTTAAAAAAAGCCTTGCACCGTCCGGCCATACGAAACAAACATTGCGCGTATGGCTGGGCGTAGGGTAGTGCTCTGCGCCGGGATCATAGACACCTGCCCGTTCGGTCAGGTTGTTTTCCCTTATTTGCTGAAACCGTGTTTTATGGTCTGTCATACTGATTTGTTTTAATCCGGGCTTGAACGTGAAGGTGCAGGCGAAGAAGCAGTACTTTTTGATGGGGAACTGGGCGTACTTCTTGTTGGTGTGCTAGGTGTGCTTTTGCTGGGTGCGGATACATCCCTTTGCTTATGCTCTGCATGGCCGCTGTGCTTTTGCATGGCCGTCATTTCTATGGCCGAAGTGCGGTTGCCTTCACGCTGCGCATGGTCAAGCAGCTTTCCTTTATCGTCTGTATAAACAGAAATACCTTCCCTTGCGCGAGATGCAGAAACATAAAACTGTTTGGCGTTAGTGGCTGGCCATGTGGCTTCCGGTTGCGCGACCAGCACATGATCCACTGTTTTACCCTGTGAAGCAAAAGAGGTCATGCAATGTGCATGGTCTAAATGGCCGAAACGCTGGTCGATATTGTACTTTACTTTGCTGGCCTTGTTTTGCAGCCCGATACGCCCATCCTTGTGCACGGAAACCACATCGAGCATTTGCCCGGTTTCCATGCGTGTTTTATCCTTGTCATAGCTGGGGTGCGTCACCCTGACCTTATCGCCTTTAGCCAGCTTGATGTCCGAGCGTTCCATGACATTGAAACGGTCGGCATGGCCTTGGGGCAGCATATTTGTTTTCCCTGTGGCCTGATCCGCAATCAGCACCCCTTTTTCGGAAACCTCTTTTACGTCCCATCGGCTGCCACGCCCGAAGCCCTTTGCATTCTGGTTAAACTGGATCACCTGCCCCGGTCGGTACGATTGCCATTGCTGTTTTTCTGCCAAAGAATAATATTGCTGTTGCAGCCTGTCCGCCCGTATTTCTTTTTTGCCCAGCATCCCTTCCTTGCGCATCCTGTCCCTGATGTCGCCCGTCAGTTCCTGACGGTGCGCATTGGTAGGGGAGATCACCAATGTTTTTTTGCTGTCTTTGAGCAGGCCGATATAATCATCGACCAATGCGGCATTCGGTTTGTTGGGATCAACTGTTTTGATCGCGCCCATCGTATCGAGGCGTTCAAAACCCTTTTTGATGTCGCCCGATGAAAGGGCTTGTACCGCATCTTTATAATCCGCATTTTTCTGTCGGTGTATCTCTGAAACCTCTGCCGTTTTGATCTTACCAAATTTATTCAATATTCTCAGAGCATCGCCCTTATCGACGCTGGAATGTTGGCGTGTATCGCCAGCTAATATGAGCCGCGCATTTTTTTCTTTCGACAATTTTAATAATGCCGTCATGTCTTTTGTGGCAAGCATCCCGGCTTCATCCACCCACAAAACACCGTCCTGCAATTTGTCCTGCGCATTTTTGTTCAACAACAAAGAGGCGACCGTATCGGCTTGTTCAAAGCCATCGCCACGCAATACGCCGCGTGCCGCATCCGTACCCGGAGCCACTACCGTAACTTCCTTGCCAGCCTTCTGCATCCAGCCCACCGCTTCACCCATAAGGGTTGTCTTACCTGTACCTGCCGCCCCTCTAATTATATTGACGGAATTATTATTTGTAAGCAGGTGGGCAATTGCTTTGCCCTGCTGTCCTTGCAGCTTAATGTCCGGCGCTAGCTTATAGATCGGCGGCATTGCGCCCCGTCCCTGTTTTGCGAGGTTTACCATGTGCTGTTCTTCGCTCAATACTTTTTGCGTGGTACAAACCTGTTGCCCGTTTTCTTCGCCCCAAATAATTGACGGTTCATTTTTTATGTGCGCATCTACCTGATCCATGCCCAAGCTGCGGTTGCCGATGGTTTGCTTATAAGCCGTAGCCTGCAAGCGCCGTTCCGGTATCACGGATGCCTTTTCAAAATTATGGTTCAGGGAAAAGTCCACGCTTTTTTCCGGCGTGGTATTTTCCGTGGCTTTTGCCTTGCCGAAGCGCACCGATTTACTGCTTTCAATATCGCTGATGCCCAGCCCGTTTATTTGCCTGCACCAGTCCGCTTTCAGTTCGGGCATGCCCAAACCTTTTTGCTTTTTGGAACGAGTCTTAGCGCCCAAGCGGTCGAGGGCTTCCGCGCCGGTGATCCCCTGCGCTTTTGCCGCCCTGCCGATCTCGTCCGTGCGTTTTGAAAAATGGTCGATGGCCTGCTGCGGTACACCTTCGATCTCGAAAGCTTTTTTGGTCTGCCGGATACCATAGCCCAAATCCATTAAACGGTCTGATAAACGCTTTTGGAAGCGTGCGGTATAGTAAGGGCTATCGCGTACAATATCGCGCATCTGAACCGCTTTTAATTTCTGTTCTTCTTTATCCAGTGTGGCATTAAAAACGTAACAATGCGCGTGCAAATGCGGATCAGGAAGCTGGCCT
>JAEUVW010000045.1 GCA_016786525.1 Chitinophagaceae bacterium | reverse complement strand
CAGTGCTTTTCAGCAGTCGCTTTTACCGGCAACAATATGCCGGGTACCGGCGTGCGCAGCAGGACGCTGTATAAAATCTCAGCTTATCCGTGCTCCGGTGCGTATTCGATCTCTATCGTGGCATGAACGACCTCGTGCTGCAGCAGGTCTGCCTTGATCTTTTCCTTGAGGTGCTCTGCCTGCTTCAGGCTCATCTCTTCAGTCACCACCGCGTGCAGGGATATTACGCTGTGTTCCCCGTCCAGGGACCACATCCGGAAATCGTGTATCTCCGACACCTTATCGCAGCTGAGTATCGTGGCGCGTATCGCAGCTTCCTGCGCAGCGTCAGGAATACCCTGCAGCACGATCTTCAGCGCAGGCTTCAGATTGCGGTATACATTGAATAGGATAAAGCAGGCAATGGCCAGCGACAGCAGGGGGTCCAGGATCGGTATGTCATACACCATCATCACCAGGGCGCCCAGCAATACCGCTACCCAGCCCAGGACGTCTTCAAGAAAATGCAGGGATACCACCCGCTCACTGATACTGTTGCCACGGCGCAGGCGCAGCATGGCAAAACCATTGAAGACCAGGCCCAGGATCGCCAGCAGCAGCATGCCCCGGGCATCAGGTTGCTGTGGATGACTGATCCTTTCTACCGCCTCTGCAATAACAAATACGGAGCCAACAGCCAGCACTACCGCGTTGATAAGCGCAGCCAGCAATGAAAATCGTTTGTATCCGTAAGTATAAGTAGCATTGCCGGGGCGGGCAGACTTTTGCTGCAGGTACCAGGCCAGACCCAGCGACAGGCTGTCGCCGAAATCATGCAGGGCGTCCGACAAGATGGCCATACTATTGGTCAGCAGGCCACCAGCCAGCTCTACGATGGCAAACAGGGTATTGACCAGGAAAGCCAGGCGTATATTCTGCGTGCTGTGGTGGTGGTGTTCGTGCCCCATTTGTCGGTGTGCGCAATCGTTCAGGTTGTACAAATGTACGGGCGAAACAGGTCTGGAATGGCTACCAACAATCAATTGCCGTATATTTACAGGTCATTCCAATCCGCCCTTTATGAAAACAGCCGTGCTCGTCGCCTTCGACCAGTTTACCGATATCGATATCTTCCTGGCCTGGGACCTGTTGAACCGGGTCCGGCTCCGCGACAAAACTTTTGATGTCAAAATCGTGGGGACGGCTGCCAGCCACCGCTCGGTATGTGGTATCGAACTGCCGATGCAAGGAAGTATAGAAGAGTGCAACACTGCCGACCTGGTCTTTTTCGGCAGCGGCCCCGGCACCCGCTCATTGATCAAAGACGATGCTTACCTGAACCGTTACCACCTGGACCCTGAACGGCAGATCATTTGCTCTATGTGCTCCGGCGCACTGATCATTGCAGCCCTGGGGCACCTGGAGGGCCTGTCCGCTACGACCTACCCTACCGCTGCGGAGCAGCTGAAGAGCTACGGTGTTACCGTGCACGAAGACAAACACCTGGTCTGCCATGGCAATATCGGTACGGCGGCAGGCTGCCTGGCCGCAGTAGACCTGGTGGGCTGGGCCGTAGAAAAGCTGTATGACCGTAAAGTGCGGGAAGATGTGATTACCTCCGTACTGCCCGTGGGCCAGGGGCAGGTCTGCATCTACTAGGAGGACCACCCTGCTTAGGTAAACGCATGATTACAGATTGCATTACGTTAAAAAGACGGTAACGGGCAGCATTCCTGCACGCAAAAAAAAGATTCCTGTTATCTTTATTGCTTTCACGACAAGCTGCTATATGACTATGAGATGCCTGACTGTCCTTACCCTGCTTTGCCTGCTCCAATGCTCCTGCGCCAGGATACCCCAAAAAGCGGAGGCTGTACACCCTTTTGACAAAACGAAGTACCTGGGCAAATGGTACGAGATCGCCCGCAAAGATTTCAAGTTTGAAAAGAACCTGAACAATACGACGGCGGAATATACAGCAGGCAAAAAAGGCAGGATCCTTGTAGACAACAAAGGCTACAATTACCGCAAAAATGAATGGAAAGAATCCATGGGTAAGGCAAAATTCCGTAAAGCAGATACCCTCGCCAAGCTGAAAGTATCTTTTTGCGGCCCTTTCTACTCCGGCTACAATGTGATTGCCATAGACAAAGACTATCAGTATGCGCTGGTGGCCGGCCGCAACCTGGATTATCTCTGGATCCTGTCACGCAGTACCAGCATACCGGACCCTGTCAAAAAGGAATACCTGATCATTGCCCAGAAGGCAGGCTACAATACCGATGACCTGGTCTGGGTCACCCACGATAAAGCCCGATAGACAAGACCGGCCCGGCCCTGTTAATACAGGGATTGAAACTGGTTGGGAAAGGTCTTCTTAAAGGCGCGCTCTCCTAAAAAGAATTTGATCCCTGCCCCGGCGCCCAGGCGGTGTACCGGGTGCTGCCCTGTTACATAACGATATTCCGGACCGGCTTCGATCGCCATCCAGGGTACCGGGAAAAAGCTGATGCCCGCTGCCGTATACGCCGTACCCTGTAAACTGTTTTGCGGCTGGCTGAAATGCATATCGTCTGCGATGGTTGCCGTATGGGCCAGCATATTGTCTGCCAGGCCGGCACCGGCCTCTGCATATACTTTCAGCAGCTGATGTTCTTTACGGCCTGTATAATAGCGCGTCATCAGGGTCAGGCCAAACGGCACCGCCTTATTGTTGTTGAGGCCGGTCTCCAGGCTCAGACCGACGGCCACACGAGGGGACACAAAATACCCTATCCTGGCCTGCAGGTTTTGCACAGCATATGCATTGCCGTTGTTGTACACAGCAGAAGCCTGCATCCTGGCTCCAAACATAAGCGTTCCGGTGGATTGAGCCTGTACCGAGGCGCAAACCGAAAGCAGGGCACAGGAGATCATTAGTTTTTTCATACCCTCTACCCTTTCAATTTCCGTACCATTTTGGCCCGGAATCACCCAACAGAAAAATCACTATTGTCTTTGCCTATAGGGGACAAATGGCCCTGAACATATAAAAAAGCCTGATTTCCAGCCGGGTTAAAAAAACGCTCCGCTGCTGACCAAAAGAAAAGCATGATTCACAAAGCAAAACAACTAAACCAACTATAGATAAGTTTACAAAAAAATAACTATGCTTCATAAAAAATGAAATTTACCTTAATTTAATTACTGCTTATTATAAATATTATATACTATTTAAAAATAAAATTTGTATTTTATTCGCTAAAATGGCGCTGCATAGATAAATACGATACTCCAGGCCTGACACCAAGGTCTCAAGCACCTGAAATACAGTCATCATGTGCTATAATACTGCGATACAGGCGTACGCAACAGCCCGGAAAAATGACCTATTCTATAGTTGTTTACTAAATTGCCTAAAACAAGACGGGGCCCCATGGGCCCCGTCTCACATATCCTGCAAAAGCATGCGCTCTATTTTCTGTTCCGGTTAAAACGCACATTGTACGCAGCCGTAATACCGACACTCTGTACATCATCGGCGGGGCTGGCAGTGAAAATATGATTGTAGAAAGCAAAGAAGTTCCAATCATAGTTATGGTAGCCGACCTGGGGCTTAACGGTAAAGCCGCCGGTGAGCCCGGGTACATTGGTAAAAAAGCTGTACCCGATGTCCGCCCCCACGAATATGCCCTGCGCTTTGGGATAATAACGCAGCATCAGCGCAAGCGGTATGGCGCCAAAATCAGGTACCGGGTCATCGCCGAAATAATGATTATACCCGGTCGCCAGGCCCAGGCCAAAATGGCGTGTGGACATAAACTGGCCGCGGATATCAGCTCCTATGGTCAGTATACTGATAGCCGAAGCGTCGCCCACCGGCAGCCCGGCATTCAGGCCTACCTTAAGCCATGCATTTTTTGCTGTGATCTCCGTGTTTTGCGGAGCCGTAGTTGTGTTGTCCTGTGCCTGCACAGCCGTAGCGGCTGCAGCAATAGCGCTCATCAAGATTAGTCGTTTCATAATAGTTCTTTTTGATGTCCCAAAACTAGTGTGCGGCTTTTCAATACCGTTCTTTAAAAATCTAAACTGTTGTTATTGTTTGTTTTAGAGTATGCTAAAATTGGCGTAAAAACGCCCGCCTGTAGAAACAGGCGGGCGTCTGAAAATTGAAACAAGTATTTATTCTTTACTTATGGAACGATGAATGGTTTGACAATAGCCAGCACCGCATCTTTGCTCAGGGGCTCGTCAAAAGCCTCGGTGGCTGCATTGGCACTGATGACCTGGCCATTGATACCGACGATCTCTACACCGGCCTGGTTCGTCACTTCTTCTCCGTTGTAACTGGCCTGCACAGCACTGCCGATACCGGAATCTTTACCCGTAATCCAGGGTTTTACATCGCCGAATCCATTGGCTTTGCGCATCTGGCGGATATGCGAGGCATGGCGCGCCTCTACGGAATGGATCTGCAGGGCGGCCGTCAGCACTTCGTTGCTGGTGATCAGGTTGCCGGCCTGTCCTTTGTAGGCGCGTACGCCGGTATCTTCAAAAGTCTGCGCTACTGCCAGGAAGGTCGCATAGTCGCTGAACACGGAGGGGAAGGCCCCACCTGCTGTAAAGTCAAAGGTCGGTTTGGCCACTACTGTTCCGCCCGCGCCGCTGATAGCCGTCTTCAGGAAGGCCACATGTGCATTTTCGTGCGCGGCAATGGTGCTGATGGCGCCATTGGGAGCACCGGAAGGGATCAGGCCGGCACTGGCCAGGGCTTTGTTGTAAAACTCAGCCTCCAGGTATTCCAGCGTGAGCGCATAGTTGAGCACGTCAGTAATGGCATCCGTATTTTTACCATAAGCCTTTTTGAATAGGGAACCCAGGGCAAAAGGCAGGACAGCTACGGCCACTTTTGCGCCAAAGCTCTTAAAGATATCCCTGCGTTGGCTGGTCCTTTCAAATACTTCCGGGTCGGCCTGTTCTATTTCATTTAAAATATTTCCGAAGTTCATAATTATGACGATTTAAGAGGTGGGTAAATTTTTTGCGGTAATTTTTGATTTCAGGTAGGTACCGGCTACTGCCAGTACATCATTGGGCATTTTAGCCATATCCAGGCCATTTGCATCTACAGCTGAGCTGTCTGCAAAGCTGCCGTTGCTGATGATGTCGCGGATATAAGCGGCATGACGGGCTTCTACCGAAACGATCTTGCCCGCAAGCAGCAGGTAGTCTGCACTGACAATCAGTTTGCCGGCGCCATTGTAAGCCGATACCCCCAGGTCTTCAAATGCCTTGGCTGTTGCCAGTACGCTGGTACGGCTGGTAAAGTCGATGGAGCTGAAGTCTACTTCCAGCGCCGGTATCGCTTTGGAGCCCAGGGCATTTTTAAAAAATTCACGGTGCGCGATCTCATGGTCGCGTATCTCTTTGAGGCGGTCCATTTCAGCGCTGCTGGCGCCGGAATAGAACGACGCAGCTACCTTGGTGTAAAAAGCGGCTTCCAGTTGCTCCAGCGCATAAGCATAGTTGAGGATGCCGACATCACCCGAACCCAAATCAATGGATTGATCAGTGACGACAGGACTATCGTCTTTTTTGCAGGAGGCAATGGCAGAAGCTGCCAGGATACCGACACCTGCAACAGTAAAAAATCTGCGCCGGGAAACGCCTGGGCGCTGCTCCGGTACAATCAATGATTCATTTTCGAGTTTCATAAACGAACAATTTGAGTTAATAAATGTGTGTCTGGCTTTATGTACGACTGTTGCCGTCCCGGCGGTTTTACCCGCAAAACATTTCTTTTAAATACATTTATCTTACCCTGAAGACAACAGCTTGCGCAGCAAAACGGGAAGGGACGCCCACGAAGCTCCGGGCCTGGGAACGGCATCAATAAGGGATAAGGCAGCGCTGATAGGATAAGGATAATGCAGCAAACCCACTGTGCCGATACAGGCACCCCGCGGGAACAGAAACTGCGGGAAATAGGATGGCAACAACAGTACGAAGGCCCCTATAGTAAAAAAAACCTGATAAAACCGGAAGGTTGATAATTTTTATCTAATTCGGTAAATTTTAAGCTAATGCTATAATGCACTCTTCCCCTGCTCCATTACCTTTCTTGCATGAAAGAAGGACAAAACCAAAACAGCGTACTGGAGTGCCTGTTGAAAAAAGAGAACCTGAAATTTATTCAGTATCTCAATACACTCCCCAGAACACAAGCCTTAAACAAACTCA
>JAEUVW010000029.1 GCA_016786525.1 Chitinophagaceae bacterium | reverse complement strand
AACGCGATCAAATTTACCGACAAAGGCTATGTGGCGCTCGATGTCTCCCTGCTCAGCACCACCAACAATAAATTTACCGTACGCTTCGACATCACCGATACCGGCATCGGCATCGATGAAGAATACCGGAAACAGATGTTTGAGAGCTTTACACAAGCCAGCTCTGATACGACCCGCAGGTTCGGCGGTACGGGGCTGGGGCTGGCGATTTCAAAACAACTGACCGAACTGATGAAGGGCAGCATCTCTGTCAGCAGCGAGCTGGGCAAAGGCAGTTGCTTTACCGTGCAGATCCCCTTCGCCAAAGCGCTCAAAAAGGAAAACCATCATAAAAAAGAAGCTGATAAAAACCTGGGTGCGCTGCTCTCCAAAGCCTACGTATTGCTGGCTGAAGACAACGAATTCAACCAACTGGTGGCCATAGACACATTGAAATCACTGGCTCCCGGCATCAGGATCGATGTAGCGGAAAACGGGGCTGAAGCGGTAGAAAAGATAAAGGCCAACAACTATGACCTGGTGTTGATGGATATCCGCATGCCGGTAATGGATGGTATGGAAGCCACAAAAATTGTACGGGCCATGGAAGGCCCGAAAAGCCGCACGAAGATCATCGCCATGACAGCGAACGTGATGGCTGAAGATGTACGCACCTATTTCCAGATCGGCATGGATGCGTATGTTTCCAAACCTTTTGAACAGGGCGAACTGCTGAATAAAATGGCCACCTTGCTGGGTGCAAGCCCTGTTCCGGCAACCGAAGAAAAGCAAGCCCCGCAAAAGCAGCAGCGCAGCATACCCGACAAAGTAACGGACATGAATTTTCTGCAGCAGTTTACCAGCAAAGATGTGGCCAAGCAGGACAAATACATCCGGATGTTCCTGGACAATGCCCCGAAATTGCTGGCCCAATTGCATGAAGGCCTGAACAAGCAGGATTTCGGCATGATCAAGATCGCCGCCCATTCCCTGAAACCCCAGCTTTCCTACATGGGTGTCAGTGAAGATGTGAGCAATGTCTTTATGCTGGAACAAAGTGCAGGGGAAACGGCACATTACCAATGGGTACCGGAACTGGTAGCGCATGTGGAAAAGGTCTGCCATAAAGCCTTTGCCGAACTGAAAGAATATATGCAGCGCTAGGAAAGCCACCATAAGGCATGCGCTGCTTTTATAAAATGGATTAAACGATTATTTTTAAACAAAATCATACCATGAAGAAAATTTTCCTGTTGTTAAACCTGGCTTGTTTGATCCTTTCCGGATGTTCCAAATCCGAAAAAGAAACCAGCACCCCTCCTGCAATGGATTTTACCATTAATGGCGTAAGCGACCTCAGCTACAAATATGAAAAAGCATACCTGCCCCTGGCCTTTACCCTGGTGTCCGGCCCGCAGGAAAAAATTGACCTTACGCTCTCCGGGCTTCCTGCCGGTATGAAAGGAACATTTGCTGCGACAAGCGGCACCCCTACTTTTGCCACTACGCTTGAATTTACCCATTCAGGTAAAGTAAATGCCGGATCTTATCCCCTGCAGGTAGTGGCAACCACTGCTGCCGGGAAAGTAAAAACAGTAGGCATGAACCTTATTGTTGTTGATGACTGCGGCAAACCGATGGTAGGGGCTTATACCGGGGAAGCATATGTGGATGGGAAGCTGGTCGGTACGTTTAGCAATGCCTCTGCCAGCATCAAGACAGATAAACCCAACAGGATTTATCTTACTCCTGACGATTCGGGGGACCCTATTGTCCTGGACCTGAATTGCGCTGAGCAGACTTTGACCATCGCCCCGAACGCTGGCTACACCTATACGGGAACCTTCACTACAAACCCCGCCTATATCGAAATACACGAAACTTCTTCAGCCGGCACAAACGTTTATAAATTTACGCACCGCTAAACAGAGATACCGTACCCGGTACACAATACAGGGAGCATCGGGGCTGAAACTTTATTCGTAGACTTATTGCATGAAAGGAAGAATACCCCAACCGATAACAGCAATTTTATTGCTACCCGGTTTTATTGGTTTCGCTGCACCGTCCTTTGCCCAGGCAGACTCTGCACGCTTTTTGAAGCGTTTTACCATAGCAACGGATGTCATCCTTGATGGCCTGAATGAAAAAAACTTAGGTATCGAATGGAAGTTTAATCCTCGTTGGGCGATGGGTGCATCCTTTGCGCTTGTGGATTCCAGCAAAAAATACAGTAATCACAGGCTGATCAGAAATCATGACAAATATCCCGGGAGGGTATATGAGGGCATAGCGATAAAACTCAATGCCAAATATTATCCCCGGTCAATGGCAAGGACTTATCTCCAGCTTTCCCTGCTCTACAAAAACCTGCACTACGACACCGCTGCCTTCTATGATGGTTGGGATAAAGGCGGGTCCGATTTCAGAAGGGCAAACGAGCAGGCGCATCTCTACGGGGCTGATTTTATCATTGGTAAAGAGTGCATTGTTTTCAAATACGTTGTACTTGATTTTTTCTGCGGGCTCGGATTCAGGACAAGATTTCGTACGTACAATACCTACTACAGCAGGCCCAGCAATCCGGGCATACCACCGATTAGCGGGGTTCCCCCTTTAGGGCAGCAGCAGGTACATCAATATTATCTTTCCCCGATCCTTGGCATAAAAATCGGGGGATGCTTTTATACCCAATAACCCAGAGGTAGAATTGCCATATACGCTTCAAAAGAACAGTGCGCATCATGATCCCGTCATCGCACTTTTTTGCCTTGTCATTCAGAAGAAATCTGTTGTGGTTCTTCCGGATGCCTGTTGCAGGACAAAAGCGAGATATGACATCGGCAATACAGGCTTGCCCCGCCGATACAATTAAAAAATCACCATAACTTCCACTTTAAGTTTTTTCGCAATAACTTGCAGGGGCAAATTCTTAACCCGATAAAAAATAAAACATATGGCAAGCAACGCAACCCCAACAGTCTTCCTTGTAGATGATGAACCGATCCAGAACGAGATGTTAAAAGACTATCTCGCCGAGCGTTTTAATTACACATTCAACCTCTACGACAACGGGGAGGAAGCGTTGAACAATATGCGCCTGAATCCTGAAATCGTGATCCTGGATTATCACCTGAATGCGCACAATACAGCAGCCAAAAACGGGGTACAGATCCTGCGCGAAATCAAGGAGCGCAACCCAAAGACACAGGTCATTATGGTCAGCGGGCAGGATAAGATACAGGTAGCAGTAGATAGTATGAAATACGGCGCTTACGACTATATCGTCAAAGGAGAAACCGCCTTTGCCCGTATGGAAAATACCCTGAAACGCATCAACGAATTTGAAGAATCCAAATTCGCTTACGAGTCTTCGCGGAAGAGCATCAGATTTTTAATTATTGCTATGATCTGCATTATCATTTTAAGCGTATTATTGCTAACGAATGGCCCCAGGCTGTAAGTTATCAATCACACTACTTTTTATTCGATCGTAATGCAATTAGCCGACAGACTCAACAGGATATCCGAACCCCAGACGATAAAAATGGCTAAGCTCAGCCGGGAGTTAAAAGCACAGGGCCTGGACATCATAGACCTCAGCCTTGGCGAGCCTGACTTCCGCACCCCGCAGCATATCTGTGACGCAGCGGTAAAAGCCATGGAACAGGGCTATACAAAGTACACGCCCGTAGTGGGCATACCGGAACTGCGTGAAGCCATCTGCACCAAACTGAAGCGGGATAATAACCTTGATTACAAACCGGAAAACATCATTGTCTCCACGGGAGCCAAACAAGCACTCGAAAATGCCATACTGAGCCTGGTCAACCCCGGCGACGAGGCCATTATCCCTACACCGTACTGGGTAACCTATGCCAGCCAGGTCAGGCTGAGCGAAGGCATCCCGGTATTTGTGGAATGCGGTATTGAAAGTGACTATAAGATTTCCGCAGAAATGCTTGAAGCCGCGATCACACCGAAAACGCGCCTCTTCGTTTTTTCTTCACCCTGCAACCCTACCGGCAGCGTGTACAGCAAAGAAGAGCTGGCCGCACTGGCAGCCGTATTTGAACGTTACCCCGCTATCTCTATCATCAGCGATGAGATCTACGAGTACATCAACTATGTCGGCAAGCATGAAAGCATTGCCCAGTTTGACAGCATCAAAGACAGGGTCTTGCTGGTGAATGGCTTTTCCAAAGGCTTCGCAATGACCGGCTGGCGCCTGGGCTATATGGCGGCCAATAAAGAACTGGTGCAGGCCTGCGATAAACTGCAATCCCAATTTACATCAGGCACCAATTCTATCGCCCAAAGGGCCGCCATTGCGGCGCTGCTGGGAGACCTGGAGCCCAGCATGAAAATGGTGGAGGCTTTTAAGGAGCGAAAAGAATACGTGATTAAGAACCTGGCACGCATACCGGGGATAAAGATCAATAATCCGCAGGGCGCCTTCTATGCCTTCCCGGATATCAGCTCTTTCTTCGGTAAGAAAAACGGCGACATCCTTATCCGGAACTCAGACGATATGACCATGTACCTGCTGCACACCGGCCACGTTACCGTAGTAGACGGGGCGGCTTTCGGCAGCCCGAATAATGTGCGTATTTCATTCGCGACTTCAATGGACAACCTGATCGAAGCGATCAAGCGTATGCGCTATGCACTGGAGTTATTGCAGTAAACAATGAAACCTATAAGGTTTTAAAAACCTTATAGGTTTAGAGCACAAAGACAATTTTGAAAACCTGATGGGTTAGAGCATAAAGGCAGGATCGATGATCCTGCCTTTGCTTTTAGTATTCCTTTACCAGCTCGATGCGGTCTACAATGTACTGGCCCGGCTCCTCATTTCTGCCGTTGTAATTATCCCCCCTCCAGGGCAGGGACCGCAGGTATTGGGTGTAATGCAGTTTTACCATTTTGCCAATGCATTTTTCCAGCGAATCGGCCACCCGCTCATCGACTACGGAAAAATAAAAATAGTCTGCCGAGAAGCCCGTGCTCTTGTTTTTTTTACGATTGCCGAAACCTTCCTGTACCAACTCGCCTTCATAAGATTTGAACACATTTCCTTTCCGGGCAAATTTTTGAAAGTAACCTTCCCGGAAACCCTCGCCGTAGGAGCGGTAGTAAAACCAATAGACATAACCGGTCAATGCCAGCAACAGCACGACCAAACCGATAAAAACTGCTTTGCGCATAAGCTCTTGTTTATTTATTGCTGCTGCTCCGTTGTTTCCATTCAAACTTCCCCACCCTGCTCAAAAAACCGGCCATAACGATGTACACGATATGCAGCGGCTGCAGCAGCGGGAACAGGA
>JAEUVW010000403.1 GCA_016786525.1 Chitinophagaceae bacterium | reverse complement strand
CCCAACTCACTTAAAGAATCGACAGAGGGCTGAGGATATTCCACACAGCAATAAATGTCTGCAAACAAAAGAAACATAAGATCAAAGATCAATCTCGTATCTGCAGCCCTCCCAGGGGAGCTGTCCGGAGGACTGAGGGGTCTTGAACTGAAGTCTGACCAGTAATAAGCCGGTGTAGAGATACCTTCCCGCTTATTGCGGGACAAGCTCTGCGTCGGTATGACAATGCGCCTGTTTAATGACTAAAAACCTTCACATCTCCACATTACCCATATTCATCACATTCGTCATTGCCCAAATTACCCCACAAAAAAAACCATCTTCAAATTTTCAAATCAACTCATTTTCAAATCAAATTGATGAATTGTCTAATTGTCCAATTGCCTCATAGCCAGGAAAGCCTATCTTTAATCCCTGTATTGTATTGATGGTCAAGCCTGTAACAATAGACACTTTCCTGCAAGAAGCCGATGCGCCACTGCTCGTGGATGTGCGCACCCCTGCCGAATATGCACAAGGGCATATTCCCGGCGCGGTAAACGTACCGCTGTTCAGTAACGAGGAACGCGTGCAGGTGGGTACTACCTATAAGCAGGTCGGCCGGGAAGAAGCCATCCTGCTGGGTTTCGAACTCGTCGGTCCCAAATGGGCGGGCTTTATCCGGCAATGCCTGGAGCTGGCTCCGGGAAAGCGGATCGCCGTCCATTGCTGGCGGGGCGGTATGCGCAGCGGGGCTATGGCCTGGGCACTGGACCTGTACGGCTTTGATGTAAGCGTGATCCGTGGCGGCTATAAGGCCTACCGGCAACTGGCGCGGCAGTATTTCGAAAAAACCTACAAACTCTGCGTGCTCGGCGGCATGACCGGTTCCGGCAAAACAAAGCTGCTGCTGGAACTGAAAGACAAGGGCGAACAGGTCATTGACCTGGAAGGCCTGGCACAGCACCAGGGTTCTTCATTCGGTTCGATGAACAAGCTGCAACAGCCTACACAGGAACAGTTTGAAAATAACCTGGCCACACAGTTGCGTGCTGTTGATACCGATGCAGTACTGTGGCTGGAAGACGAAAGCCTGAAGATCGGCCAATGCCGGATTCCCCACACACTCTGGCTGCAATTGCGTGCTGCAGCTTTGATCGACCTGCAGGTTTCCCTGGAGCAAAGAGTTGCTTTACTGGTGCAGGAATACGGCAGCCTGGACCCGGATTTCCTGGTAGAAGGTACAGAACGTATCCATAAGCGCCTGGGCCCGGAACAAACCCAAAAAGCCATTACCGCCATCCGCGAAAACCGTATGGCCGATTTTGTCCGTACTGTCCTGGCCTATTACGACAAAGCCTATCGCAAGGGCCTGGGGATGCGGGCGCAGGAAAAAGTATTCCCTTTAGTGCTCCGGGAAGCAGAGAGCGCTGCATTATTTTCTTTTGCACAAACGATCGATTTATAAAACAATCAATAATGGACCAGACCTTCAAACTTACCCAATACTCACATGGCGCCGGCTGCGGCTGCAAGATCAGCCCGGCCATACTCGACAAGATATTGCACAGCAATAATGCCGTAGTGCCCGATGCCCGCCTGCTGGTCGGTAACGACACACGCGACGATGCCGCGGTGCTGGACCTGGGGAACGGTACAGCCCTGATCTCCACCACGGACTTCTTTATGCCTATTGTAGACGATGCTTTCGATTTTGGCCGTATTGCATCGGCCAATGCCATCAGCGATGTATATGCTATGGGAGGGAAACCCGTGCTTGCGATTGCGATACTGGGCTGGCCGATCGACAAATTGCCACCCGAGGTCGCTCAGCGGGTATTGGAAGGAGCCAGGGCTGTTTGTGCAGAAGCGGGTATTACGCTGGCCGGCGGGCATAGTATAGACTGCCCGGAACCGGTATTCGGACTGGCAGTAAACGGCCTGGTGGACATCCCCCACCTGAAACAAAACTCGAGTGCGGAAGCAGCTTGCCGCCTGTACCTGACAAAGGCTTTGGGCGTAGGTATTTTATCTACCGCGCAGAAGCGTGGCCTGCTGCGGGAAGAAGACGCAACTATAGCGCTGCGCAGCATGACCACATTGAACAAGCTGGGCGCCGTACTGGGAAAACTGGACTATGTGAAAGCGCTGACCGACGTCACCGGCTTCGGGTTGTTGGGACACCTGAGCGAGATGTGCGCGGGCAGCGGCTTATCTGCTGTAATTGAATTTGACAAAGTACCGGTTATCGCTTCCCTGCCTTTTTACCTGGAACAAGGTTGTTTTCCCGGTGGCACCACACGCAACTGGAACAGTTACGGGCAGCATATCGGCCCGCTCAGTGAACAGCAAAAATATATTCTGGCCGACCCTCAGACGAGTGGGGGTTTGCTGATTGCGGTATCAGAAGAGCATACAAATGAGTTCGAGCAGCATATGCGGGAGCAGGGCTTTGACCTGCACGCTTTCGGACGATTGGAAACCCGGAATCCGGGAGGGCCGCTCATCAGCGTGGTGTAAAAAGACGATCCAGGCATTTGCAAAACGGTATATTTTCTTTGCAAAACCCGTTAACGGATTGCTAATCACTAAAATTGTGGTGTTCAGGAGCAATTATGTGACGATTTTACCATCTGATTGGGTTTTTACTCCTAATTTTGCTCCCGTCTTTTTTTAAAAAATGAAGGACAGACCGAAGTGAGTAAAAATGCCAACAAGCTTTCCGCAGCAGGACTTTTAATTGCGCTTGGAATTATCTACGGGGATATCGGAACCTCTCCGTTGTATGTGTTTAACGAAATCTGCGAAGGCAGGGTCATTTCCGACCTGCTGATCATTGGCAGCCTCTCCTGTGTCATCTGGACCCTGACCCTGCAAACCACCATTAAGTATGTGACCCTGACCTTACGGGCAGACAACCGGGGGGAAGGCGGTATCTTCTCACTATACGCCCTGGTGCGGCGACATGGTAAATGGGCGGTGATCCTGGCTATGATCGGCGGCGCTGCCCTGCTGGCCGATGGTATGATCACGCCTCCTATCTCTATTACTTCTGCGGTAGAAGGGCTGAGAAATATCCCCAGCCTGCGCTTTATACCGGACGGGCTGATTGTGCGTATTGTACTGGTCATCCTGATTGCCTTGTTTGTGTTCCAGCAATTCGGCACCGCCTGGATCGGCAAGATGTTTGGTCCTATCATGCTTGTATGGTTTATGATGCTGGCGGTGCTGGGCCTCTCCCACATCAGCCTGGACTGGAGCATTCTGAAAGCATTTAACCCCGTTCACGCTATAGAACTGCTGACACTCTACCCGCAAGGTTTCTGGCTGCTGGGTGCAGTATTCCTGTGTACCACGGGAGCAGAAGCTTTGTACTCCGACCTGGGCCATTGCGGCCGCAGCAATATCCGTTACTCCTGGGTGGTAGTAAAGATCTGCCTGCTGCTGAACTACCTGGGTCAGGGCGCCTACCTGCTCACCCATCGCGGCGATGTCTGGAGCTCTTCTTTATCCAATCCTTTTTATGCTATCGTGCCGCAATGGTTTATGCCCTTCAGCATTGCCATCGCTACCATGGCGGCCATTATTGCCAGCCAGGCCCTGATCTCCGGTTCCTTTACACTCATCAGTGAGGCGGTAAAGATGAACCTCTGGCCCAAGATGCGCATTCTGTACCCGACAGTAGAAAAGGGGCAATCTTATATTCCCGGCATCAATATGCTGCTGTTTGTCGGTTGTGTGATCATGGTGTTGTACTTTGAAAAGTCAGCAAATATGGGCGCCGCCTATGGCCTGGCGATCACGATCTGTATGATCATGACCTCCATCCTGTTTGCTTATTACATGTTTATCAACCGGGTGAATACGATTGCAATCGGCACCTACCTGGTCGTGTTCCTGACCATTGAGTTTTCTTTCCTGATCGCTAACCTGAAAAAATTCCCGCACGGGGGTTATGTGACCCTGGTCGTGGCAGGCCTGCTGTTTCTGTGCATGTTTGTCTGGTACCGCTCCCGCAAGATCAAGAACCGCTACGTGGAATTTGTGCGTTTGGACGACTATGTGAACATCCTGCAGGAGCTGAGCAATGATAAATCGATCCCTAAATACGCGACACACCTGGTGTACCTGACCAGTGCCGACAACCCCAAAGAGATCGAACACAAGATCATCTATTCCATCCTGATCCGTAAACCGAAGCGGGCGGATATTTACTGGTTCGTACATGTGAATGTAATGGACGATCCGTATACGATGGAATATTCGGTGCAGACGGTGATCCCGAACGAGATCATCCGCATTGAGTTCCGCCTGGGCTTCCGGATTGACCAGCGCATACAGATGATGTTCCGCAAGGTGGTGGAAGATATGGTGAACAATAAGGAGGTGAACATTGTCAGCCGTTACGAATCCCTGAGCAAGAACAATGTAAAGGGCGATTTCCGCTTTATCGTCATCGAGAAATTCCTGTCGCTGGAAAATGAGCTGCCACTGTACGAGCGCCTGATCATGCGCGGCTATTTCTTCCTGAAAAAGTACAGCCTGTCTGAAGAAAGGGGCTTTGGCCTGGACCCTTCGGATGTAACGCTGGAGAAATTCCCCCTAGTGATCAAAGCGTCGAGCTTTAATAAATTGTTGCGTAAAGACTGATTGCAGTCTGGCATGCCTTGAGGAAGCGGCAAACCCACCCCTATCCCCTCCACCGGAGGGAATCGCGCATATTGCAGGTTTCCGGTTAATGCTTTATTCCCTCAGAAATGATCGCCGGAGCTTGATATAGG
>JAEUVW010000397.1 GCA_016786525.1 Chitinophagaceae bacterium | reverse complement strand
CTTACCGATAAAGGTCTGAGCGGGTCCGTTACGTCCCATATCCTGGTATTGCCGTTTGCTCCTGACAGCTGAAACTGTGCCACAGAGCCGGCGCCGACGCTTCTCCAGTCCCTGAAAGAAAGCTGGGTGCCGGTATTGAATTGCAATTGCCTGCGTGTGTTTACTTCAATGAAGTCCAGGTATGCTTTGGCTACGGATACATTTTTCTGGTAGTCGATCGTAAAGCTCAGGGTGCCGGAAGGGGGGATAACAGCTAAACCGGACCGCGCGACCTCTACGCCCGGGTTTTCGCCATCGGTGCCGGAGATGCCGTAAATGTTGTCGTGGAGCCCGATCTGGTTGCCGTTCAACGATACCAGGCAGCGTGCGGAATTGTCTTTACCCAGGGCAGCGCTGGCCAGGCGGTAACTGTAATACACAGAGTCGCTGATATTGGGCAGGGAAAAAGAAAATGTTTGTGTCGGGCTATAGCCGGTAGTGAACCCGAAAGATTCGCCCCACCATGTTTTGCCAAACAGGCCCAGGTTGATCAGCTCCTTTTCGTACAGCGCATATTCATTGAATGAAGTGACAAAGGTTGTGGGTGCGGATGCCGCGGCGGTATTGCCCATGCGCAGGCCGTTGCCATTGTTGAACGTGATGAAATAATAGCTGCTGTCGGCGTATAAATTGGTCCGGTGGGTGAACCTTTGGTTGATGCTGTCTTTCTCCCAGTCAAGCGGCCCGTTGGCATAAAAAAGGAAATAATCGCCGCTGCTGAAAACGCCATCGCCGCCATCGTACATCTGTATCGCATTTTCTACGAGGTCGTCGGGGCGGGCTACTTTATTGGATTCATGGATCATTGTGCCGCCGTTGCCGAACAGGCGTATGGAAGCACTGCTGATATTGCCGGATTGCCCGAGTTTGTTTTTTACAAAATCGTAATCAACCTTGTACACCCCTTTGTACGGAACCGCTAATTTTTGCCATCCTCCGCTTGCCAGTACGGAAGAGGCGTTTGTCGTTCTCATCAGCCTCGAAGAAGGGCCTGAGCTCAGGGCCTGGCCTGCTGCAGGGGCGCTGAGCTCGAAATCAGCGTGTTTCAGTTTTTCAAGAACACCCCGGGCGTTTTTTCTATAGGCAGGTATGCGGAGCAGGGCGAAGTTCTTTTTGCGTTCTGTGCCGGCAAAAACGGAAGGCCTGCTGTCTGCGCTGATGAATTGGTCCGGAACCGGTCCGGGAGCGGATACAAAGTCCTGGCTGATTGTTTTGAGTTCCGGAACATATTTCTGGTCCAGGGCTATTTTCTCGATATAAAACCCATCAACGAGTTGCGCATCCGCAAAGTCAAGGCTTATTTTTTTTGCTTCCTGTGCCATCCCTGCAAAAGCTGCGGAGCAGCAGGTAAACAACAGTATCAATTTTACGTTCATAGTAAATGTTTTTTTAGCGGCGAGGATATATAATCAAAGTTACACTAAGTAATGGAATTTAAGCAGATACAAGTGGTGAAGCTCTGGCCCGGGGCCGCAAATAAAACGGATATTTTACCATTTTATTATGTTACCACAGGCAACAGCCTTGCCGTCTGCAAAATAAAGCGTATTTTAGGGCACCTTATTCAACCAAAGCAAATTATGCAAAAGAAATTGCGGCAGGGTAAGGCTTGAATTTGCGGTTTAAAAAAAGATTTTTTGAAAAAACGATGGTCAAATACTTGACATTCTCAAAAAGTTGCTCTACTATTGTAGGACTTTTAACAAAATCGGACTTAATTAAGTAGTAAATATTTTTCTCAGAATTATGAAAAGAACACTCATTAATATGAGCTTGCTGTGTGTTGGAACGGTTACGCTCTTATCTGCCTGCTCTTCCAATAAGGGTGGTGGTGTTTCTAGCAAAACAGGCTGGAATTACAATGATCCAAAACTTGGCGGATTTGACGTGCCGAATTATCCAGGCCAGCAAACAGGTCCAGGTCTTGTATTTGTAGAGGGCGGTCGTTTTACAATGGGGCAGACAGAAGAAAACCTTGAGGACGAACGTACTAACATACCCCGTACCGTATCAGTATCTTCTTTCTATATGGATGAGACAGAGGTGGCCAACGTTCACTATCGTGAATACACGTACTGGACAGGCAGGGCCTACTCTGCCGACTACCCGGACCTGGTAGCACGCACCCTGCCCGATAGTACGGCATGGAGGAGTGCATTGTCTTACAATGAGCCGATGGTAGAATATTATTTCCGTCACGCTGCCTACAACAATTACCCCGTTGTCGGTGTGTCCTGGAACCAGGCCAATGAATACTGTAAATGGCGCACAGACCGTGTGAATGAGATGATCCTGATCAAAAGCGGTAAACTGAAAAAGAACCCGAACCAGGTGAACGAAGATATTTACAACGACCAGACGTATATCGCCGGTCAGTATGAAGGTCTTGCCGGTGGTAACCGCAAAAGGGATCTTGACCCCAATGGTTCCGGTAAACGTAGCGTCAACTATTCAGATGGTATCTTCCTGCCGGCTTACCGCCTCCCAACAGAAGCGGAATGGGAATATGCTGCATTGGGTCTGAAAGGCAACAACCCTGAGCCTGCTACGAAACGTCGTCGCGGTGAAGAGGTGATCACCAACAGGAATACCTATACCTGGGGAGATCCTAATACTACCCGTTATGGAATCCGTAACTCTTACCAGGGTGAATTCCTGGACAACTACAAACGTGGTGCAGGTGATAACATGGGTATCGCCGGTGGTCTGAATGATAATGCAGACATCACCAGCCCTGTAGGCTCTTTCCAACCTAACGCACTGGGCCTGTACAATATGGCCGGTAACGTCAGTGAGTGGGTGCTGGATACTTATCGTCCTACATCTCACCAGGATGTTGAAGACTTCCGTCCTTTCCGTGGTAACGTGTTTAAAACATACGTTCGCAACAATGAAGACGGTGCCCTGGAAGAAAAAGACAGCCTGGGTCTGCTGACAAGGCGTATGCTGGATTCCAACGAAATGGCCGGTACCGGAAACAACTTCCGTATGAAAGGTTCCGATGTGCGCAATATCGGTGACGATGACAGCCTGAACGGTATCTTCAACTACGTGTACGACTATGGTAAAACCTCCCTGGTCAACAACGAGTCAAAAGTGTACAAAGGTGGATCCTGGAAAGACCGCGCTTACTATATGTCTCCCGGTACACGCCGTTTTATGCAGTCTGATAAATCAAGCTCGTCTATCGGTTTCCGTTGTGCTATGGATCGCCTGGGCAGCCCCAATGGCGTGAACAAAGACAAAGCAGGCAATTACTTCTCCGGTAAAAGGAAAAAGAAATAAGCAATTGCTGAACGATATAAAAACCCGCCGATATCTGGCGGGTTTTTTATTTTTACAACTTAAAAGAGAAGCTTTGAACATCGAATCCCTGTACCAGATTTACCTGCAGCACCCGGCAGTTTCCACCGATACCCGGAAGATTGAAGCCGGCGCTGTTTTTTTTGCCTTAAAGGGCCCGAGTTTTAACGGCAATGCATTTGCTGAAAAAGCAATAGCGCTCGGTGCTGCTTATGCCGTAGTGGATGAAGTGCAATACAGGCTTGACGAGCGCTTTATATTGGTCGATGACGTGCTGACCGCGCTGCAGCAGCTGGCCCGGCACCACAGGCAGCAGTTGCCGATACCCTTTATTGCGATCACCGGCTCTAACGGTAAGACTACTTCAAAAGAGCTGGTCACTGCGGTGCTGGCACAGAAATTCATCACTTACGCTACCGAAGGCAACCTGAATAACCATATCGGAGTACCGCTGACCATCCTGAAAATAAAGCAGGATGCAGAGATGGCGGTTATTGAGATGGGTGCCAACCACCAAAAAGAAATCGCCGCTTACTGCAGCGTTGCCCTGCCTGATTACGGCATCATCAACAATTGCGGAAAGGCCCACCTGGAGGGCTTTGGCGGCATCGAAGGCGTCCGGAAGGGTAAAGGGGAGCTTTATGATTTTATCCGCGAAAACAAAGGCACAATTTTCCGGAATGCAGACCTGGAGTACCTGCAGGAAATGGCTGCAGGAATTGAAAAGCAAATTACTTATGGCAGCACCGATGCTACCTATACCGGGCAGATCTCCGGCCACCAGATGACACTGAATGTGGCCGTACAGGCACCCGGGTTTTCCGTAGCCGTACACAGCCAGCTGGTCGGCGATTACAACTTCCCCAACATTATGCTGGCAGTGGCTGTGGGCGCTCATTTCGGTGTCAGCAAGGAGCAGATCAAAGCCGCTATAGAAAATTACCTGCCGGACAACAGCCGCTCCCAACTGGTGGAACGTGGGACCAACAGGGTCATACTGGATGCTTACAATGCCAATCCCACCAGCATGCGGGCTGCTATTAGCAACTTTGCAGGGCTGGAAGGCGACAATAAAATACTATGGCTGGGCGCCATGAAGGAGATGGGGCAGGAAGAGGCCTTTGAACACCAGGCCCTGGTCGGCTTCATCGGGCAATGGTCCTGGAAAGAAGTGATCCTTGTGGGGCAGGAATATGAGCCCTGTAAAGGTGATTTAAGCTGGTTTGCAGACTCGGATGCCGCCGCAGGCTACCTTTCCGCGCACAAGCCTGCACACAGCCTGATCCTGGTCAAAGGGTCCAGGGGCAGTAAAATGGAAAAATTGCTGGAAGCGCTGTAAGCTTTAATAAGTAATGACCTGCTCTTCGAGTTGGGGCATTTCCCGGAACTCATATTGCTGGTTGCGCAACTGCGGTTCGAAACCTGCTTCCCGGATCGCCTGCTGGATGCCTGCTGCGGTGAACCGGTGCGGTGCTCCTGCAGCGCTGACCACGTTTTCTTCGATCATAATGGAGCCGAAGTCGTTTGCCCCGGCATGCAGGCACATTTGGGCCACATGCTTGCCTACCGTCAGCCAGGAAGCCTGGATGTTTTTTACATTCGGCAGCATGATGCGGCAAAGGGCAATCATACGGATATATTCTTCCCCGCTGGTATCGTATTTGGTTTTGCGGATGCGTGCCAGCAAGGTGTCTACGTCCTGGAAAGTCCAGGGAATAAAGGCGAGAAAACCTTTTGCTCCTTCGGGTTTCATGGCCTGAACTTCGCGCAGTTTCACGAGGTGCTCGAAGCGCTCTTCTATGGTCTCCACATGTCCGAACATCATCGTCGCCGAAGTGGTCAGGCCGATCTGGTGTGCTTCTTTCATAATGTCCAGCCATTCCTGCGCACCGCATTTGCCTTTCGAGATCAGGCGGCGTACGCGGTCATTCAGTATTTCGGCGCCGGGACCGGGCATGCTGTCCATGCCGGCTTCTTTCAGCCGTTCCAGGGCCTCCCTGTGGCTGATACCCGATACTTTACAGATATGGGCCACTTCGGGCGGACCGAGGGCATGCAGTTTCAGCTGCGGGTACAATTGCTTCAGCTCGCGGAACAGGTCGGTATAGTATTCTATGCCCAGGCCGGGATGGTGTCCGCCCTGCAGCAACAGTTGTTCGCCCCCGTAGCGGAAGGTTTCTTCAATCTTCCTTTTGTACGTTTCGATATCCGTGATATACGAATCCGGGTGCCCCGGGATACGGTAGAAATTGCAGAACTTACAGTTGGCGACACAAACATTCGTGGTGTTCATGTTCCTGTCGATGATCCAGGTTACTTTGTTGTAGGGTACCTGCTTTTTGCGCAGCTCATTACCCACATACATCAACTCCGTCAGTGGCGCATGTTGGTGCAGGAAAACGCCTTCCTCTATACTCAAAAACTCAAAGCGCAATGCTTTGGCATACAGTTCCTGTAATTGCATCCTGCAAAATTAGATAATTACACAATAAGCCGCCAGGCAATTTGGCTATTCTTCGATTGAATACGATAATAGTTTCCATCGTAAACCTATAAGGTTTCAAAAACCTTATAGGTTTTTCCGAAAGGTTTTCCGCTTTGATCCCGGTGGTGTAAATACGAACAATTGCGTATTGCCGGCAAGTACCGCGAACGATAGTTTTGCAAGTAAATAAAT
>JAEUVW010000362.1 GCA_016786525.1 Chitinophagaceae bacterium | reverse complement strand
GAATTGTCCGAAATGCTGCGGAACATAATAGGGAACCGCATCCCGCTGCAGCAGGCCCGAGAACGGCGGCAACAGGCCGGCCATGATCTTTAATAATGTTGATTTCCCGCTTCCGTTGTTGCCGATGAGGGCAATCTTATCGTGTTTGCTGATGCAGAGATCGAGGTGTTCGAACAGCAAATCTCTGTCCGGATGCGTATACGCAAGGTTCTGTAAGGTAAGCATGATCCTTTTTTCAAAATGTGAACAATCAGGCACGGTATCGTGCTGTCTGTGGTATTTGTTGAAAGAGGTCTTGTTCTACATGAGTGTGCGTATCGCTGTGGATGTGAAATGTAAAGGTACGAAAACTCCGGATATTACTTCAATTGGAAAGGTGCAACATCCGCAATACCCTTGTTACAGAGCGACGGAGTGTTGCACCTTCGTTTCTTTACGGGCAGTGGCCTTATGGCACTTCTACCACGTTGAGTATCTCGTTGATGATGTTTTCGCTGCTGATATTTTCTGCTTCCGCCTCGTAGGTAATACCGATACGGTGGCGCAGCACATCGTGGCAAATGGCCCTTACATCTTCGGGGATCACATAGCCGCGGCGCTT
Organism: Chitinophagaceae bacterium; assembly: GCA_016786525.1. Lineage (GTDB taxonomy): Bacteria > Bacteroidota > Bacteroidia > Chitinophagales > Chitinophagaceae > Rurimicrobium. The sequence continues at coordinate 9,433 of JAEUVW010000362.1, read as the reverse complement.
GATGAAGGCATAGGCTTTTGCCGCCAGTGCCAGGCTGATGCTGGCGCGGGGAGAAGCTCCGTAGCTGATCAGCGGCTTCAGTTTGTTCAGTTTGAATTCTTCCGGGAAGCGGGTCGCAAAAACGATATCCAGGATATACTGTTCTATCTTCTCGTCCATATACACTTCGCGGACGAGTTTGCGTGCGCGCAGGATATCTTCCGGCTGTACCACAGGGTTGATCTTCACGCTGCCTGTGGGGTTCAGGTTTTGGCGGATGATGTGACGCTCTTCTTCCTTTTTGGGGTAGGAGATCACGACTTTCAGCATAAAGCGGTCTACCTGTGCCTCGGGCAACTCGTAGGTTCCTTCCTGCTCAATGGGGTTCTGAGTCGCCAGTACGAGGAAAGGCTCACTCAGGGGGTAGGTCTGGTCGCTGATCGTTACCTGGCGTTCCTGCATGGCCTCCAGCAGGGCGCTCTGCACTTTTGCCGGGGCGCGGTTGATCTCATCGGCCAGGATGAAGTTGGCGAAAATGGGGCCTTTACGTACGGCAAACTCATGGTTTTGCGGGTTGTACACCATAGTACCCAGGATGTCTGCCGGCAGCAGGTCGGGGGTAAACTGGATACGGGCAAACTGGCCGTTGATGGCAGTCGCCAGGGATTTGATCGCCAGTGTTTTGGCCAGGCCGGGTACGCCTTCCAGCAACACGTGGCCGTTGGCCAGCATACCGATCAGCAGGCGCTCTACCATATGCTTCTGGCCCACCACCGTTTTGGTCAGCTCCATATTCAGCAAATCAATAAAGGCGCTGGCCTGGTGAATGCGTTCGTTCAGTTCGCGGATATCTGTTGAAGAAGCTGTTTGCTCCATGAGGCAAAGAGTGTTTTTGTTTTTTAGGAAACCAAAAATAATGGCTGCACGCCAGAAATGTATTTACAAATTTGTGTTTTTAACTAAACATTATCCCTCGCTGCTTACCCTGCTGTGATACGCGAGTACGGCCCGCAGTTTGGTGTAGCTGATATCGGCGGGCAGGTTTTCTTTCAGTATGGTGGCATTGCTGAGATTGTTCCGCTCTTTTATTTTTTTCAGGATCAGCGAAAGCTCTGCGGGGTTTACAAAAGTGCTGACTTCCAGTTCGCCCGTGGCAATAAAACCCGTCAGGTGTCCTTCGATGGTACTGGCCGCCATGCTGCGCATCTGTGCAATCTCTTCTATGGTCCGCCCTTCTTTGTACAGGTCGAAGGTGATGTTTTTGCTGGCGCCGACTTCCTTTTTGGCTTTGTTTTCCTTTTGCCCGGCAAGCTCCTCTGCCGCATGCAAGTGCTTTTTGTCCTGTGCAATGGTGTCCAGCAGCGCTGCGATATCGGTGCCGGTGTTCAACCCTTTTGCAAGCTTCACCGCCTGGTCGATCTGTGCTGTTTTGCGTTGCAGCAGCAACAGGATATAGCGCAGCTGGGCTATGTACTTTTTTGTTTTCTGCTTTACCTTGTACTCATTGATGTGCTGGTCCAGGGCGGTTTCCAGCTCCTTCAGTTCTTTCAGGAAATAATTGCCCGCAGCCACTGTCCTTTCTTCGAGGTGGCGGTAATCGGGTTGCTGCCCGGATTGGAAAATAAGCTTCAGCTGCTGGTTGAATTTTTGTGCGACGGTCTGCTGCTGGTTGATGGCGTCGCTCCATTTCAATGCGGCAATGACGGCATCTGCCTTGTCGGGGATGGCCGATTTGGAAAAGCCGAGGTAATTGTCTTTGTAGGCTTCACAGAGTTTGTCCAGGTCAAAACTGCCCAGTAATTTCTGTGCGGCAAAAGACCGCTGCTCCTCCCCGAGTTGCCGGGCAAGACTGTCCTGTGTGCGGACCTGGCCGGAGTAACGGACCACCCGATCGTCGGTCATGACCTGCCCGGGGTTGATGCGGGTATGCAAGACCAGCCCTTCAAGGGAAGTAAGCCGGCTGAGCGCGACATACACCTGTCCCGCCGCGAAAGAAGACCCGGCATCTACAATCGCTTTTTCAAAGGTCAGGCCCTGGCTTTTATGGATCGTAATGGCCCATGCCAGCCGGATAGGATACTGGGTAAAGGAGCCGATCTCTTCTTCGTCTATTTCATCTCTCTCCTTGTTGTACTGGTAGTTGACGTTGCGCCAGGTTTCTTTTTCCAGCTCCATCTCCACATGGTCGTCGAGCATGACGAAGACTTTGCCGAAATCGATGCGGGATATGCGTACGATCTTACCATTGTAAAAACGGCGGCTTTCCCCTTTGTCATTCTTAATAAACATCACCTGAGCACCTTCTTTAAGCGGCATGGTTTTTTCGACGGGTGAAATCTTATCCCCGAAGTCGCCTTTGACCACGGCATCAAAATAGTGGAGCCTGGAGGGCAGTTTTTCCAGTTCGGTCTTGTTGACCACGTCGGCCCTGGAATTGTGGGAAGTCAGTATGATGTAGCCGCTGTCTGCCGCCGGTGAAAAGTCCGGGTCATAATGCTGCTCCAGCAGGGCAAGATCTTCCGGGCCCGCCTTGTTGTTGCGGATATTGTTCAGCACATTGATAAAGGCACTATCGCGCTGGCGGTAAATTTTGCGCAGTTCTATGCAGGCCAGTTCTGTTTCTTTCAATACGCGGGCATCGAAGAAAAAAGGACTGTTGTAGGTGGCGCTCATCAATTGCCATTCTTCCCGGTTCACCACGGGAGGCAACTGGTACAGGTCGCCGATAAACAGTACCTGTACTCCGCCGAAGGCTTCTTCGTACCGCGACCGTATATGCCGCAGTACCGTATCGATGGCATCCAGCATATCTGCCCGCAGCATTGATACTTCGTCGATCACCAGCAGTTCCAGCTCCTGGATCAGCTGGCGCTTGTTATGATTGAGGCGCAGGTTTTTGAGCAGGGTGTGCGTATTGTTGATCTCCATATTGCCCCCGCCCCACTCCGTTTTGTGATCGGCAATATAGGCGCCGAAAGGCAGCTGGAAAAAGGAGTGCATAGTGACGCCACCGGCATTGATGGCCGCAACACCGGTAGGAGCTACGACGGCCATCTTCTTGGGGCAGTGCTCCCTGATATACCGCAGGAAGGTTGTCTTACCCGTACCTGCCTTGCCGGTCAGGAAAATAGGCTTGCCGGTCTGGCAGACATATTTTACAGCAAGTTCAAAATCAGGATTATGGGTTTCAATTACAGACATGGATGCAAGGTAACTAAATCATACATCCGGGAAAATTTTTAAGGGCGGTTCAGGGTAGGGTCAGCTGGCCAGGCGCACAACGACATAGCCGACTACGATCAGCAGCAGGATGACGACTACGGCAATCCAGCCCCAATAGTCATCGGCAAATTTGTTTTTCCGTTTGGGATTGTGGCGCAGTATTTCGGTATGCAGCTTGCGCTGCAGGTCAGCCACGCTGCGGCGGGTCTCGGCGGGATGCAGCAGTTGCAGTCCTTCGATGGCGTCCGATTCGGGGCCATCCTCACTGAGCAGTTCTTCTACCAGGCGCTGCTCTTCGGCGCTGAGCTTCCCTTCCATATAGGCCATCAGCTGCGCATCAGTAAGGCCGTGCCTGCCTCCGCTGTTGCCTTCAGTATCCTGTATGTCGTTTTGATGGCTCATTTTAGGTCCGGGTTGATTTTTTGTAACGCGATCTTCAGGTTCCGCTTACCGTTCTGTACATAACTTTTCACCTGCTCAAAGCTAAAGGTAGTCTGTTCCATTATTTCTTTATAGCTGCGTTTTTCTATATAAAACAGCCTGATACAGGTTTGCTGGTCCGGGTTAAGGCTTTGCAAAGCCTGGTGCAGGTTTTGCCGCATCAATTCGTCGTGGATCCACTCTTCCTGCGTTTTGGTTTCCGGTGCGGCCAAAGTGTTCAGCAGTTCCTCCGGCGCCCTGAAGCTGTTGCTGCGCAGTACGCCCAGGCAATGGTTGCGCATCAGGATGTACAGCCATCCCTTAAAGTTCTGTACGGGGTTTTCCGGGAAGCGGGTCAGGGTTTTGATGAAGACCTGCTGTACGGCATCGTGGGCCTGGTCTTTATCTTTCAGGTATTTCATGGCAATACCCAGCAGCAGCAGGGTGTGTCTTTCCAGCAGTACGCCCAGCCATTGATTATCACCGGATTGCTGGAAAAGGGCAATCAGTTCTTCATCGGTACGTGATTTGATATCGCTGTAGGACAAAACAAATAGCTTAGGTTATGGTAAAGACGGGGCCTTCCCGCTTTTCCATAAAATGAATTTAATCATTGTTGTGTTTGGAGAGCGGCATATTGACCGTAAAGGTACTGCCCTTACCCAGCACGCTTTCCAGTTTGATATAGCCGTTCTGGGCTTCCACCATGCTTTTGACATAGCTCAGCCCCAGGCCGAATCCTTTCACATTGTGCAGGTTCCCGGTGTGTGCACGGTAGAATTTTTCAAAAACACGGCTGGCTGTTTCCCGGTTCATCCCGATACCATTGTCCTTTATCTTGATCGCCAGCATACCATTATTGACCTGCGTGGTAATGTGGATGATCGGTGCATTTTTTGAGTATTTGATGGCATTGTCCAGCAGGTTGAAAATGATGTTGGAAAAGTGCATTTCATCTACATCGATAAACGATTTGGATGCCATCAGGTTCAGGTGCAGCTCGCCGGATTTTTCCTGTATCTGCAGGGAGAGGTTTTTGGCCACCTTGTCGATAGCGGCATGGGCATCCAGGCTCTGGATGTTGAGGTTCAGGTCTTCCTGTTTCTCGAGTTTGGCTGCCTGCAATATGGTTTCCACCTGTTTGTGCATGCGCTTGTTCTCCTCCTTGATCATGCCGCTGTAATACCTGATCTTCTCCGAATCGTTGATCACCTTCTCATTGTTCAGGGCATCAACAGCAAGGGAGATCGTTGCCAGTGGCGTTTTCAGCTCATGCGTCATATTGTTGATAAAGTCAGACTTGATCTCGGAAATGTTCTTCTGGCGCAGCATGGTACGTATGGTCAGCGCAAAGGCGGAAATGATAATGATCGTAAACAGGATGGAAGCAATGATCATGGAAGCCATCTGCCGCATGATATAATTCTGCGGCTCCTTTACATACAGGAAGAAGGTCTCCGGCTGCATGCTGGCCTCCGGGGTGATCCGTATCGCCGTGCTTTCAAAAAACATATTGTTGTTGAAGCCGGCGCTTTCGCTGATCGGGTTGTTGAACATATTGGTGACACAGAACTCGAAGGGCACCTTGATGTTGTGGCTTTTCATGGCCTGCACCACGATCATGTTCATCTCGTCGGGGGGAATGGTTTGCGCAGAAAATCGTGTAGACAGCAGAAACTCCTTATTCTCCTCGTCCAGCTGGGCCGGGTTAAATCCCTGCGCATTGACAAAAGAATTGTGGGCTGCGGTGCGGATATCGACCAGGGCCCTTTTCAGGTCGTTGTAGTACTCTTCCTGCTTTACGTAAAGGGCATTTTTTATCCACGACATCTGTATGTACAAAATACCCAATACAGAAAAGGTAATCAGAAATATGATCAGTGGATAAACCTTTTTCATAGGTCCACGAAGGTAAGTTGTAGACATGGTGCAAATTCGTCTTTAACGCAAATTTTTGATGTGTTGAAAGTACAGATTCTTCCTATAAAGTGCAAAGCCCGCGCCGGGAAAGTCAAAAGTTTATTCTTAAGGGTATTCTAATAAAAAGCCCGGACCTGGCGGGTCCGGGCGGGATATTCCTATCGGGTACGTTTATTCGAGGATCGTAATATTGCCCCGTTTGCTCTCCGTCTCCCCGTTGATAAAGGTGGCATTGAGCACATAGGCATAAGACTCCATGGGCTGGGGCACGCCGTTGTATTTGCCGTTCCAGCCGATCTCCGGGCTGCTGGTATGGAATACCAGCTGTCCCCAGCGGTTGTAAATCGAGAAGTCCATCGTTTCGATCGCGGCCCCGTTTACGTACAGTACGTCGTTAATACCGTCTCCGTTGGGTGTGAAGGCGGTAGGAACATCAATCAGCGGTACGATAAGCGCCTGCACATCCTTACAGACTGTATCATTACAGTTTTCGAAGCCTTCGGCAATCAGGCAGGTTTTATATGTTCCTGTTTTGCGGAACAGGTGCGAAGGATTGATCGCTTTGCTCTGGCGGCCATCGCCAAACGACCAGAGGTACGAGAGCGCGTTGAAGGACAGGTTGGTGTAATGGATGGAGTCGTTTGATTGCGGTATTTTGGGAGCAAAGTCAAAGCCTGCAGTAGCCCCGGGTTTTACCGTGATCTTCTTTTTGAAGGTATCAGTTCTGTTGCAGGCATTGTTGTTGAATACGATCATGGTAATCGTATAGCTGCCCGTGTCAAACTTATGCGTGGGGGCAAATTCTGTTGAGGTTCTGCCATCTCCAAAATCCCACAGCACGGAAGTAGCATTGGAGGAAAGGTTGGAGAAATAGACACCGCTAAGCCTGGCGCAGACCATATCCGGCAGGTTTGTTTCTGCCTTCAGGTAGCGGGGGGTAATGCTGAAGGTTTTCTTCATGGTATCCGGGTTATTGCAGGCCAGGGGGTCTACCATCACCAGGGTGACAATATAGGTACCGGTCTTGGTATAGCCGTGTACCGGGGGAGCATCGCCGGTATATTTGCCGCCATCCCCGAAGTCCCAGATAAAGGTTGCCGTGCCGCTTTTGCCGTAGGTGGAACTGTTCTTAAAAGATACCCGGTACGGCTGTTTGCAACTGTCGATCACCTGCAGCTCAAAGTCGGCCATAATGCTGTTGCTGTCTACGAAAATGCTTACATAAGAGGTATCGTATTCAATACAGGCATCGGGGTTGTACGCTACCATGCGCACTCTATAGGTACCCGGTTTATAGAACGTATGGGTAGGTTCTTTAGCCGTGCTGCCGCCGGAACCGTCTACAAAATCCCAGGTATACGTTTTGGCATTCGTCGACGCATTTTTAAAATTGACGGTAAAGGGGGCACAGCCTTTGGCATCCGGCGACGCGGAGGCTTTTGCGATCACCGCTCCCAGCTCAAATGATATTTTCAAGGCTGCGAGGTTACAGTTCGGGGAACCGTTTGTAGGGCTTAAAGAGCCGGGCGTTGTCGGGAATGCCGGGCCTGCGGGCCCGCCACAGCCGCCACAGATGGCCTGGTACACAATACCGTTTTTGTCAAAGCGGCTGGTACCGCCATCTACGTGTTCGCCTAATCCGGCATTGGGGTGGCTGCGGCCAAAATAAGAGCCGTATAGCAGGGAGGTTGCATTTTTACTGAACACGATAAAATAAAAATCGAATCCGTCTGTTGTGGTTTGTATGGCCGTTGCCGGTGTAATGGGCATGCCGGTGGTTGTTCCCGCCAGGGGGAAGGCAGGGCCGCCCAAGGTGCCTCCCCAGCCCGAAATGTACACATTCTGGCAGGTGTCTACCAGGAAGGCGACGGGAGAAATATTGGTCCTTGTCGAGCTGCCGGAGCCGTAGACGGTGGAGTAGATGGGGGCTGTCAGGTTGTTGTCCATCTTCATAACAAACTGGCTGGAATTCGGGTTATTGTACACCCCTGCAGATACCGGGAATCCGCCGCCCAGTGTCTGCCCCATCATATACAGATCGTCGTTGTTGTCCATAGCCACGCCAAATACCTGGTCGTAGCCGGCAGCACCGATATGGGTTGCCCTTTGTACGGTATAAGCCGGTCCATTGGAGATCTTGAGGACATAACCATCGGTGGTGCCGCCGATAAACGAAGGCCTGTAGGTGCCGGAGGTAGTGGGAAAATCGGTACTCATGGTACCGCCGCCCATGAAGATGGCGTCCTGGGCCTTGTTCAATACCAGTACATATCCGGCATCGTCGTTAGCCCCTCCGTAATAGGTGCTGAACAGCAGGGAGCTCAGGTTGTCGTTCATTTTCAGCAATACGGCATCCTGGCCGCCGGCCAGGGACGATTGTATGGGGTTTTGTGTCGGGAAATCCGGGGAAATGGTACAGGATGCCACATAGATATTGCCGGCATTGTCCAGGATGACTTCGCTGCGCGCATCATCTCCATAGTTGTGCTTCAGGTTGCCGCCGTCAAACTCAATAGCTGTGAAGTTCACACAGTCGTCGTCGGAGCCGCCTATATAGGTTGAACCGATGAGGCCGGTACCGGTGGGATTAAGTTTGGTGATCACCAGGTCTCCGCCGCCATTATGGGTCCTGTCAAAGGCGGTAGTGGTGGTCGGATAGTTGTTGGAATAGGTCCTTCCGGCGATGATCAGGTTGTTGAAATTATCGACCACCATGCTGTGGGGCTGGTCGTTGTCCCGGCCACCGATGTAGGTCGCATATATTTTTGTCGTACCGTCGCTGCTGATCTTCATAATGGCCATATCGCAGCTGTACTGGCTGCCGGAGGTACCGGTCCCGCCGCCGTAGGTAGCCTGGAATGCGCCGGTGCTCACAGGGAATGAGCCGCCCAGCACGTCGCTGGCAAAACCCCCGGTGTACATATTGCCCGCAGCATCGTAGGTAGCGGTAAAGCCCCAGTTGTCGGCTGTAGAACCGGAGAAGGTGCAGAAGACCACGGTGGGGTCAATGACAAGGGGGAGGCTATGATCGTAGCCACCCGGAAATTCAAAACTGATGGTATTCCGGCTCAATACATAATTACAGGGTACCGCGGTGCGTTCTTCGCCGGCGTATTGATAGACGACAGGCTTTAGTTCCGTCACGTTTCCTACGGAAGTTGCAATCACCAGGCTGCCGTTTTTGCCCAGGCTTACTTTATCGGCGCCTTCAAATTTAAGCCGAATCTGGGCCGGGTCTTTACCCGGGGCAACAATAAAGTCATATTTCAGGTTTCTGCCTTCCGAATAGAGGTGCATATCAATCCCGTCGTACAGCCCTTCATAGTCGAGCGTCAGGGCCGGGTGAATGCCGCCTTTCCAGCGGCTGGAATCATTGCCCAGGATGTAATTGTAGTAATGCTTTTGTATGCGCTTTTCCGTAATGGAAGGAGTAAGACTGTTTTCAAAGATCATCCTGTAGGTATGATACTTGATGGTCGGGGGTGTTTTGACCTGCGCATGTTTATAGGCATCTATCTTATCCATGGCGCCCTGTTCGCCCAGTACATAGGTAATGGCATTCTTCTGCAGGTAGAGATCGCCGGTACCGGTAAGTGAACGATAGGCAAAATCGCCCTCCCATTGGCCATTATTTTTAACAAATTCAAGCGTTGCCTGGGCACTGGAATTAAATGCCAGGAAAAGCAGGTAAAGAGGGGTCAGGTAAAACTTTTTCATTGGCGAAAAATTTAATGCGATGGGACTGTAAATTTACTTAAAAACTCATTCAAGCGCAAAAATTTAATTAGCGGGCATAAAAAAAGCGCACGATTGTGCGCTTTTTTACATAAGGGGAAAAATGGTTTATTGAGCTCTTGTTTTGATATCGTCGATAATGATGAGCTGGTAGTAA
>JAEUVW010000340.1 GCA_016786525.1 Chitinophagaceae bacterium | reverse complement strand
GATGCCCGGTCCCACCAACACTGACTTTTTTCATAAAGCCGGTGCAGAACAGACAGTGGTGTACCTGGAAGCTGACCTGGCCGATCCGGCCGATGTGGCCCGCGACGGCTACGAAGCCTTGCATGACGGCGCTACCAAAGTGGTCTCAGGATTTAAAAATAAGGTCCAGTCCGCACTATCGAACTTTATGAGCGATGAGGCGCTCGCAGAGCAGACAAGGCAGCAAATGAACCCCAGCGAAAAGGAGCACAAGCCGATGCATTAGCCTGTTCCGTCCCCCAAAAGAATAAAAAAAAGCGAACCTTGTACAAGGTTCGCTTTTTTTCTGACCCGGTCCGGATCAAATGCTTTTTTTAGCTGTGCAGCTCAGGCGCTACCTGCTCTTCATGCTTATCGTTGATCATCTTCTGCAGCCAGGAGCTGATCACGAACAGGATGCCTGCAGCGATACCGGTCATGATAATGAACAGCATAAAGAACTCGTACAGGTTCGTGATCGTAAAGCCCATGAAGGAAGGATAAGTAACGGGCGTTGAGGGATCGGCTTCGCCTGAAGGGGGAATCAGCGCGCTCAAAGTACCGGCAAATTTGTTGGCGGCGGCATTGGCCAGGAACCAGGTACCCATCATCAGGGACGAAAGACGCAACGGAGCCAGTTTGGATACCATGGACAAACCGATCGGCGACAAACACAGTTCGCCCATAGAGTGTACGATGTACAAAGCGATCAGCCACCACATACTTACTTTGTCTGAAGCGCCGATACCTTTTACCGCTACGGCAATGATCAGGTAGCCCAGGGCAACCAGGGTAAGACCGAAAGCCATTTTCCGGGGAGAGGAAGGCTCCATCCTGCGCTTGTACAGGTAGCCCCAGATAACGGTAAACAGGGGGGCCAGGGTAATAACGGCCAAAGGATTGATGGATTGGAAATAAGAAGCGGGCATTTCCCATCCGAAAATGGTACGATTCGTCTGCTTGTCTGCAAACAGGGTCAGCGAAGCGCCGGCCTGCTCAAAGGCTCCCCAGAAGAAGATAACGAAAAAGGCCAGGATAAAAATAACGATGATGCGCTTGCGTTCGATACTGTTCAGGCTCTTATCGCTGAGGATAATGACGGGCATCAGGATCATAGCGCCGTAGATTACGTAACCGATGATGTCCATGTCCGACTTGAACATTTGCTTGAAGTTGAGCATAATGAAGATAATCGCTATAGAACCGATAATGGTGGCGATACTCTTCATGTCCAGTTTCTTGACCGGCAGGCCGATCTCTTTACCTTGTTCGGAGATCAGGTATTTTTTCTGCAGTAAAAAGAAGCAGATGGTACTGATCATCATACCGATACAGGCGGCCAGGAAGCCCCATTTGAAATCCACTTTCTCAGCGAGGCTGCCGCAGACCAGGGGTGAAAAGAAGGCGCCCAGGTTGATGCCCATATAGAAGATGGTAAATGCGCTGTCGATACGGCGGTCGCCTACAGGGTACAGCTGGCCCACCATGGTAGAGATATTGGGTTTGAAAAAGCCATTCCCGATAATCAGTGCAGTAAGGCCTGCCCACATCAGCGTAATGCCGCCCCCTGCACCTGCCGAGGCACTGAGGAACATAAAGAACTGCCCGATAGACATCAGGATACCCCCGATCAGGATGCTCCTGCGGTTGCCCAGGAATTTGTCGCAAAGATAACCGCCCAGCAAGGGTGTCAGGTACACCAGGCCTGTGTAGCTACCGTATATTTCAGAAGCGCCCGCATCCTGCATCAGCAGTACTTTGGTCATGAACAGGATAAAGATCGCCCGCATACCGTAGTAGCTGAAGCGCTCCCACATCTCTGTAAAAAACAAAAAATACAGCCCCTTGGGATGTCCTTTTCCCGGACCTGGTTGAATAATCTCTGCTGCCATAAATGATTTTAAATAGTAAATAATATATTTTGAGTGAGCCAAGATACTGTAAAAAAGCAAATGACAAAGGGGTATTTTTTTGGTTACTTTGCACTCAAATTTTTTGTGTCTATGAAAATTCTCCTGCTCGGCTCCGGTGGCCGCGAATGCGCCCTGAGCTGGAAGCTTGCCCAAAGCCCTCTTTGCGATCACCTGTACATTGCGCCCGGCAATGCGGGTACAGCACAATATGGTACGAATGTGGCCCTGGGTATCAATGATTTTGAAGCACTGAAGTCGTTTTGCCTGGACCAGCGGATTGATATTTTGTTTCCCGGATCGGAAGAGCCCCTGGTCAATGGCGTGTACGATTTTTTTAAAGAAGATGAACTGCTCCGGCACATCATCATACCCGGCCCCAGCAAAGAAGGAGCACAACTGGAAGGCAGTAAGGCCTTCTCCAAGAAACTGATGGCCCGGCATCATATTCCTACCGCTGCCTACGCAGAGTTTGACGAAAGCAGTTTTGAGCAGGGCATCACCTACCTGGAACAACACAGCCTGCCTATCGTGTTAAAAGCGGACGGCCTGGCTGCCGGTAAAGGAGTCGTGATCACCAGCGACAGGGAAGAAGCAAAAGCAGTGTTCACCGACATGATCCACAATGAGCAGTTTGGCGCTGCAGGCAAGACCGTAGTGGTCGAACAATTTCTGAGCGGTATCGAGCTGTCTGTATTTGCCTTTACTGACGGTAAAAACTATGTATTGCTGCCCGAAGCCAAAGACTATAAGCGGGTAGGAGAGGGCGACACCGGGCCCAACACCGGGGGCATGGGGGCCATATCGCCTGTTCCCTTTGCGGATGCGGCCTTCATGCAAAAAGTAAAAGAGCAGGTGGTAGAGCCTACGGTTCAGGCACTGCGCTCTGAAAAGATTGTGTATAACGGCTTTATCTTTTTCGGGCTGATCAATGTAGCCGGTGAGCCTTATGTGATCGAATACAATTGCCGTATGGGCGACCCGGAAACGGAAGTGGTGATGCCCCGGCTGGAAAATGACCTCGTAGAACTGGTGATCAAAATGGAAGCGCAAAAACTGGACGAGGTCACAATACAGCACAGCAAAAAAGCCGCAGCTACGGTGATGCTGGTCAGCAAAGGCTATCCCGGGTCTTATGAAAAAGCTAAACCCATCTCTGGCCTGGAGCAGGTGAAAGACAGTTTGCTTTTTCATGCAGGCACCAGCGGTGCAGGAGCGGATGTGCTTACTTCAGGGGGCAGGGTCATTGCCATTACTTCCTATGGAGACAGCATTAAAGAAGCCCTGCAGCAGAGTTACCAAAGCGCTTCGCTGGTAAACTTTGAAGGCAAAGCATTCCGCAAAGATATCGGCTTCGAATTTTGATATAGCCGGATCAGCAAAAGTGATAACGATACGAAAGCCGCCTGAACATATGCTCTGAGCGGCTTTCCTCTTAGATAGCAGCGTTCATTTTATAAAAAGTTAGGCTTACATTTGTGTTCCCAAAAAAATGGAACAGCTAAGCAAGAGACAAAAGAACAAGAATGCCGTACAGCTTTTGCTGGGGAGCGATGTACTGGTTGTCGAATCCGCTAAATGGAGCATCAATAAGCACATTACCATCCAGAGCTGGACTGTCAATTACCCGGAAAAGAGTCTTCCCAACCAGTTCGGGCAAATCATCTGCCCCAAAGCGGGTTTCAACCACAGGGCGATACAGTTGATGTACCTGAAACATCATCTTACGGTAAACAGTACGGCCATCGTATTTACTATTTATTTCGAGCCGGAGTTCCTGGACCAGTGGGATGAACAGACTTTGTTTTCAGAAGAGGCATTTAATGAAAATAATGCAGGCCTGCAGGTGGCGTTTTGCCCCGAAACCCAATCTGTCATCACAGAACTGGGGCAGTATGCCACGAAAACATCTTTTTCCGAAAAACTGCGCCAGGTAGAGTTGTCGCTGCTGCTGATGCGTAAGGCGATTGATTATGTGGGTGCAACACATGATACCTATTCCGTTCCGGCCTGTAGTTTCCTGAACAGCAACACCGAGCGCGATAAGGTATTGCTGGCGCGCGAGATACTGGAGGAAGAGTTTGAGCAAATGGTCTCGATCAAGGAGCTTTCCCGCAGGGTGGCCATCAATGAATGTTACCTGAAAAAAGGGTTCAAAGCCATGTTTGGCCGCACGATCAACGAATACCAGCAACAATTGCGCATAGCCAAAGCCAAGCGCTTGTTGCAGACAGACGGCTATACCGTGAGCGAAGTAGCCAACACTCTGGGCTATAGCAGCATCTCGCATTTCAGCACAGCTTTCAAAAAAGCGACAAACATGAAGCCCTGCGAATTGCTGAAATAAGCGCATCACGTATCTTGCAGCAAATATTTCCTGCGTGTTACACTTTCCCAATGCCAAAATAAACCTGGGCCTCTCTGTTACGGAGAAACGCCCCGACGGCTACCACAACCTGGAGACGGTCTTCTATCCTTTGCCGATGCTTAAAGATGCCCTGGAAGTACTGCCCGCCCGGGACGGTGCAGCATCAGATATGCGGATCTCCGGAAAAAGCATAGCAGGAGCTGTAAGCCAGAACCTGGTCTGGAAAGCCCTTGAATTGTTGCAGACCGATTTTCCCGAAAAGGTAAAGCCGGTATCGGTTCACCTGCTGAAGACCATCCCAATGGGAGCCGGGCTGGGGGGCGGATCTGCCGATGCCGCCTTTATGTTGCAGTTGCTCAACCGTTTTTTTGAGCTGGAGCTTTCACAGGATGCATTGGCTTCCTATGCTTTGCAACTGGGCAGCGATTGCCCGTTTTTTATCTACAATACACCGCATTTTGCGCAAGGGCGGGGAGAGCTTTTAGAACCCATTCCCCTGGACCTGAGCGCCTACAGTCTCCAGCTGGTCTGCCCCCGGATTCATGTACGCACCGCAAGCGCTTTTTCGGATATTGTTCCGGGTCCGGCAAAGTTTCCCTTACGGGAAATTGCGGCTTTGCCCCTCTCGTCCTGGAAAGAACATATTGTCAACGATTTTGAAACTACTGTGTTCAAAGTGCATCCGGAACTGGCCCGGATCAAACAGCGTCTGTATGATGAAGGTGCTCTGTATGCTGCGATGAGCGGCACCGGAAGTGCCCTGTACGGCCTGTTTGAAGAAGGAAAACAATCATCCATCGCAGACGACGAACAGGCAGAAGTATTTTATTTCCACTAGCAAAGTATCTGTAAAAACAATAAAGGCTGCAACTGCAGCCTTTATTGTTTTATCGTGCACCATCTCTGTGCATGCGCATCGGTGATTCCTGTTGCCGCTGTACAGGGCTGCTGTTCTCCATGCGTGTTCGCTGCATGTCTCTTTGCTGCGCTTGTTGGGCACGCTGTTGCTCCATCTGCTGAGCCCTTTGCTCCTGCATGCGTTGCTGTTGCTGCGCTTGTTGGGCACGCTGCTGTTCCATCTGCTGAGCCCTTTGCTCCTGCATGCGTTGCTGTTGCTGCTGCATGTCCCTTTGCTGTGCCTGAGCACGCTGTTGTTCCATCTGCTGAGCCCTTTGCTCCTGCATGCGTTGCTGCTGCATGTCCCTTTGCTGTGCCTGGGCACGCTGTTGTTCCATTTGGGCCGCCTGTTGCTCCTGCATGCGTTGTTGTTGCATACTTCTTTGCTGGGCTTGTGTACGCTGTTGTTCCATTTGGGCCGCCTGTTGCTCCTGCATGCGTTGTTGTTGCATACTTCTTTGCTGGGCTTGTGCACGCTGCTGGTCCATTTGGGCAGCCTGTTGCTCCTGCATGCGTTGTTGTTGCATTCTTCTGTGCTGGGCTTGTGCACGCTGTTGTTCCATTTGGGCCGCCTGTTGCTCCTGCATGCGTTGTTGCTGCTGCATATTCCTTTGCTGGGCTTGTGCACGCTGTTGGTCCACCTGGGTAGCCCTTTGCTCCTGCATGCGTTGCTGTTGTTGCTGCATCGTACCCTGTTCGCGGCTCGTAGCCCTTTGCTGCACTGCAGGAGTAGCAGATTCATTCATTCTTTGCGTCCTGCCGGGAGACGATACATTGTTCGTCGTGCTTCCTCTTAAGACCTGCTCTCTTCCCCTGGCAGTTTCCGAAGTTCCGGTAAACGCCTGTGGTCTGCGGCTAACGGCCCTGTCGGTATTGGCTACACGGGAGGGTGTAGCATTTGCGGTGTTGCGTACATCAGGCCTGTAGATGCTGATCCTGTCGCCTTTTACGCGGGCAGCACCACGGCGGTTGTTGTTGTCGATATGATACATACTAGGCCTTCTGCCGGTATGCTGGTAATAGTCATCAGCCCTTGGCCCGGTATAGTAAGTGGTGCGGTTGTCTATATAGGTGTAGTTGATGATATTGGTGCGGGAGTAAATGCCCCGGCGAAAACCGTAATCGTTGTTGCAATACCTGTAGAAGGAACGATCATAAAAATAGCCCGGGTTGATAAAAACCCACCAGTCTACCGGGATACGGCCCAGGTTGATATTGATGTTGATGCCGGGGCCCATTGGCGCCCATCCGTAGTAATCGTTTGAACTTCTCCAGCTTACCCAGGCCGGTGCCCATTCTGTATCGGGTATCCATAGCCAGCCATAATAATTGTCATATGTCCAGCGGCCATAGTGAAAAGGCGCCCAGCCCCAGTCGTAACCTGAAACCCAGGTATTGCCGTATTGGGTGTTGGTCCAATAGCCATTGGTGTAATAGGGACGGAAATCGGCCGGTACATCCGGCAGCCAGACATAGCCGTACTGGGGATCCTGTATCCACTGTCCATAAGGAGAAAGGTCGTCGTAGAAATCCTGGTAACTGGCAGTATAACCGCCCTGGGCCCTGCTGCCGGGAGTATTGCCAAGCAAGAGCAGTAAGGCTAAAAGTATAGCGGGAAGCCAAAATTGTGAACGTCGCATAGCATGTAAGTTTTAAAGAGTGTGGCGAAAAGTAATGATAGATAGACCCTCCGCCGGCTACGAAGATTAATTTCTTTTTGTTATCGTATTGGTAAAACGCCTGCGCTCTTTTCTTATTTCATCTTAAAATAATGGCATAAAATCTTTGATTTTCAAAAAACTATCTTTATTTTGCCAATAAGTTTTTAATTCCTGACATGAAATTGAAACACTCATCCAGGAAAGTGAAGTCTGTTTAGCAGGTATACGGTATTACTGCCGGCACCCTAAGTAAATTGAACTAGAAGCGGAAACCAACCAATAAAATTAACCGTAGAATGAGATTTTTGATAATCCTCAGTCTCTTCCTGTATTCATGTTCAGGAGGATATACTCCCGCTCCGCCGGCCAATCCCGAGGGTATTTATCAGGGTTATGACAGCGCACTGTATGTGCACGACGATTACAGCCAGAAAATGTTTGGCGACTGCATCCATGTCAAGAAAGTAAATGATACCTATATCTTCTTTGATAAAGAACTCAGCGCTGTTGACAACGAGACTTATACCTTCGACTACATTACCCCTACGGATTACGGTATCGGAATACAGCACGATATCCGGTATATCCGCCGCAAAGGCACCTTCAAATTTTCCTATAACCACCTGATTGTGGAGTACAGTGTCGGGGATACGGCCATTGGGGTGATGTCCCAGTATAAATTCAATGGCTGGCGATAGTTGTTGGCGCTGCTAGTAGAACCCTAACAGTTTCTTTTTTAAAGTAAACCGTTTCGCAAAAGATATGCGGAAGTTTCCCGCTCCGAACTGCTGACGCGTATAGACAATCGGAGTGCTACTGGTGGCAACCGATCCCAGGTAGTGCATGCCGGCATAATACCGTCTTGAGTTATAGCCCATCCCGATCCTGATTGTAGCATTGATGTCGGTGCCGAATGCCGCCGTAGAATTACCCTGGCTCATCCATAGCTTACTGTAGTTGACCCCCACACCGGCAGTCCCCGCTGCTGTAATAAAAAGATGATGGGGCAGCACAAGCGTATAACCGTAGCCGAAGTTGAAGGCCAGGCTTTTGACATCGCTCCTGTTGTAGTCAAAGTCGTTGAAATAACCGCGGTACCTGATATTCGCCGGTATGATGGAAGAGTCTGAGCGCACCGCTACGTCTGAAACAGACCCGCCGATAATAGGGGAGCCGGCACTTTGCAGCTGCACTTCATTTTGCAGGAATGCACCCCGGAAGGAGAACTTTTTTCCATTGGGTATAAACTGCACCACCAGGCCGAAATTCAGGGTGTACAGGTCCGGGCGTATATACACCTGGTCATTGTTGTTGCCATTGATAATGCTGGTGTTGGACAGGTAAAAGCCTTTGTACTGCTGCAGGTAAAAGTCTACCAGCAGGCGCCGGCCATACAGGTGAGACTGGATATCCAGGTAGCGGGTCCGGCCGCGTTCTTTAGTATCGTTGATCAGGGGCAGGTTGAAGCCTGCATTGATACCCAATATGCGGTAGTTAAACCCGACGCCGATGTTAAATGGCGTGTTGGGCCTGTACAGGATGTCTTCCGCAAATCCTTTGTCGTGCAAGCCATATGTGGTGAATTTGCGTGAGCCAAAGATGCGGGCCGTCAGCTCCTTGTGATAGTCTGCAATGTATTTATCATCTGGCGGTACCGGGGCAGGTAGCTGAATCCCTTTGTTTTTCTTTTTACGCTCTTTTTGCTGTGCTGCCGAGGCGAAGGGAAGGATCATGGCGACCCCTGCAAAAACGAAAAATAGTTTATGTGCTCTGATTTGTTTGCCCATGCAGCTTCCCGGCTTTCTGAAAGCTGCAAATATCTGTTTTTTTCGCTCCGGGCGGGCGCTCTGTACCTTAAAAAATGTATAATGCCTTTGGGCGGGATGTTGTAAATTGAGCCAAATTTCTTACCATATATCTATGAACTCAGTCCTTCGTTACAGAACTTTTAGTATTGCCATGCTGCTGGGCGTACTGCTGGTTTCTATATGCCGTGCGCAGCAGGCTGGCAGTACATTTTACCAGGGGCAGTTTGCTCCGGCGTTTTCCATAAAAGATATTGATGGTAAATTTCATTCCCTGGAGCAATACGAAGGTCAGAAAGTAATCCTCTCATTTTACCGTTCTGCAGCAGATCCTATCAGCAATTACCGCTTTCATGAGCTGGAAGCACAACAGGATTATTTCAGGCAAAAGGGCATTGTTCTTTTGGCGGTATACGAATCCTTACCCGAAAATGTGAAATTACTCCGGGATACCAGCCAGTATTACCAGGTGATGATCGCTGACCCGGAAGGGCAGCTGTACCGGCTGTATCATATCGAAGAGAGCAGGGGAAAGCTGAAAGGGAAACTGCACGGGGCCAATCAAAAGACAAAAGAGGGGAGAGCCCTGATGAAGCGGGAGATACCGGAGGATAACAAGTCCGCTCATAATACAGCAGAGTTTATCATCGACGAGCATGGTAACATCATTGAGGCTCATTATGCAAAATACCCCGGCGACTATATCCCTGTACTGAGCCTCAGAGAACTGAGCCGATAACAAAGCCCGATGAGACATTTTTTCTGCCTGCTTTTTTCTTGCCTGTTTTTTATAAAAGCCGCTACGGCACAGCACACGGATGATACGACCACCTTCACGGTAAACCATTATACAGACGAAGATGGCTTGCCGCAAAACAGCATCAAAGACATCTTCCAGGATGAGTATGGTTTTATCTGGATGACAACCGAAGGTGGGGTAGTGCGTTTCGACGGCCGGAATTTCAGGGTGTTTGATAAGAGCACCCTATCCTGTATACGCTCCAACAGGTTCAATATTATCGTCAGGATTCCTGAAATGGGGTGTTTCGCGATTACCGAATATGGCCGGCGCGTACAGATCAGGAATGGTTTTGCTTTTTGCCCGCCCGGCACAGCAATCGGATTATCCGACCTGAAGGCAACGTGGAATCTGTTCCCGGACACTACCAGTTTCGTAACTACGGGTTTGCCGCAAAAGTATCTTTTAAAGAAGGCGGGCAGTTACATCATCCCTTTTGGCCTGAAAAAATATATTAATTGCGGTCCCGATTATGTTTATTTCCGGGACAGGAATGTTACCGATACGGTGGCATTCCATTCGCGAAATGACTGCCGCGGTTTCTTCACCGTGGGGGAAGAATTATATTACCTGCAGGATAGCTGCCTGCTTACCGCCATACAGCCCGGAGGAGCCCGCTCTTGTAGCATTGTAGGGGATATCCTGGCCGATAAGAAATTCAGGCAGGATAAAAGCAAATTCTCTGTTTTCTGGAATCTTGCAATGCGCAGTACAGTCTTCTACTACAACAGAGCATTTTATGAAGTAGACAGGTTGCCCAACGGCAATTTATCCACGCGCCTTATCTATGCGGATTTTGACATCGCAAGCGTACGCCTGAAGAGCCACTATTATGACAAAGCAAACAAAAGGCTTTTCCTGGGCAGTGAAACGCATGGCCTGTTCGTTTTGAAAAGAAAGAGTTTCAGTGTACTGGCGGAAAACAAAGTAGGCAGCCAATCTTTCTATGCGGTCGGTATTTACGATAGTGCCAGCCTTGTTACGCCGCATGGGATATTGTTGCGTCCCGGCAATACCATTTCGCTCAACCGGAACCCGGAGCGTAATATGTCCGACCAGCTGCAGATACAACTCGACCGCTTTGGCAATATCTGGACAAAGAGTGCGGATTTTGTATTCCGGTCCGACAAAAACTTTGAGCTGAAGGCAAAACTCCAATTACCCGGCGAGGTAACAGCTCTTTATTGTTCTATGGACGATACCAGCCTGTGGATAGGGATGAAGCGTTCCGGCCTGTTCAAACTCCGGATATCAGGCGGGCCGAATACCGGCCAAGCCCAACTTGTTTCCGCAAATATTCCGGACATCAGTTTTATGGCCTCCGAATCAAAAGAGCGACTATGGATCGGTTCTGCAAAAGGCTTGTACCTGCTGAATACAACAACCGGAAACTTGTCTTCCATAGACCAGTTTAAGAACAAAAACGTCAGGAGTATACTGGTAAAGGCCCCCGGCGAACTCTGGATCACTACGTATGGGGATGGTATCTTCCTGCTGAGAAACAACAGGTTGAATCATATGCCCTACGACGCGGATAAATCCTTGTATGCGCCGCACTGCATGGTATTGGATCAGCATGGTTTCTTTTGGATTTCTACCAACAAAGGGCTGATCAAGGCGTCCAGAAAAGACCTGATCGCTTATGCAGATCAGCAGCAGGAGGTGTTCTACCAGTATTTCGGAAAAGAGAGCGGTTTTTATTCCAACGAATTCAATGGCGGATGTCAGCCCTGCGGCAGCCAGCTGCCCGGAGGCCTGATTTCGTTTCCCTCCCTCGATGGCCTGGTGCAGATCGACCCGGATAGAAAAGCAGAAGATTTCCCGGACGGGGAGCTCATCATCGATAAAGTGACGATAGATGATCAGCTTGTAGTCCTGCAGGATACGATAATGGTTCCCCGGAAGTTTGATAACCTTTCGGTAGCCCTGAGCACTGTTTACTTCGGCAACAGGAAAAACCTGCAGATCGACTACATGCTGCTGAAAGATCATAAAGAGGACCAGTGGTACCCGGTAAAAGAAAACAATGTTTCATTTTCCGCCCTAGCCTCAGGTACTTACGAACTAAGGCTCAGGAAGATAGACGGCTTCGGCAGGGACAATTATAAGACCGTTTCCCTGACCCTGATTGTCCCGTATGCCTTTTACGAAACAGTATGGTTTAAACTGCTGGTTACAGCGTGCCTGCTGCTGCTCGTTTATGCCTATATCCGCATCCGCCTGTATTTTATCCTGCAAAGAAACCGCTTGCTGGACCTGCAGATCGCCCGGCGTACCCGCACCCTCACCAATACATTGCGTGCACTCAAGGTTTCAGAAGCATCGTTGCGCCGCCAGACCCAGATGCAGGAGATGCTGATCGGTGCGATCAGCCACGACATCAAAAGCCCGATGAAGTACCTGACCATGGTCTCCAGGAGGATGCAGCAACAACTACGCAAGAAGGACTATGAATCCCTTACCGCTTTTAATGAAAGTATCCAGGATACGGCCGGTAAAGTATATGCCATACTCGACAACCTGGTGACATATATTGGTTTCCAGTTGAAGGGGGGCCGGATCAGGAAGGAGGCTGTTGATATTTTTCACCTGGTAGAAGACAAGATCAACCTGTTTTCCGTCATTGCCAGTACCAACAATACAGAGCTGCGCAATACCCTTACGCCGGGCACCTTGATTGAAGGTGATGAAACCCTGCTTGCGGTCATCATCCACAACCTTATTGATAATGCAGTAAAATTTACAGCAAACGGCAGGATTGAAATTTATGAAGCAGGCCCAAAACAGGCCCGCTTTGTATTGGTGATCAAAGATACCGGAACCGGTATCCCCGAAGAGCTTGTCCGCTGGTTGAATACCAAATCGGAAAATGGCCTGAACCTGGAAACGATCGGCAACCACAAAGGGATGGGGCTGATCATCATCAAAGAATTGCTGGCAGCGGCATCAGCTGATATTTACGTATTGTCCGGCACAGGTGGAACGACCATATCCATGTATTTCAACCGCTATACGCCTCCTCCTACTGATCCTTAAGCAGCTTGATCTTTT
>JAEUVW010000331.1 GCA_016786525.1 Chitinophagaceae bacterium | reverse complement strand
ATCGAAGAAACAGTGATCAGCCAGACCGTGCTGCACCGCGTCAATGCTGCAGACCAGGTGCTGATAGCAGGAGCATCCGTATTTGACAACCTGGAAGAAACGGAAGATGCCGTGCTGAAAAAGCTGTTCCTGAAGCCTTTTATGAGCCATGCCATCACCTATGAATTTCATCATGGGGTAGACCTGGACTACAACGTGCTCTTCGGGCTGGCTAAAAACATCTATGAGGGTGGAGACTTTATCGAACAATCCAAAAATATAGCGCAGCACCTGCTGGATACCTCCAAACATCCCAACATTAAAGACGGCGACCTGTTGATCTCCCGTTTCCTCGATATACAACTGGGCAACCGGCACTACGAAGGCCTGGGCATCTATAAATTCGAAGACAAAGAAAGCTTTATAGAGACCTCGCTGAGCGGCAGGCAGACCGATCTCAAATTCCGCAAGGGCCTGGGGGCTAAAAAACCCGAAAAAGCCTGCCTGATCCTGTTTACAGACGAGCCCTACACCCTGCTCATCATCGACAGCAACAGCAGCGAGACGGATTACTGGCAAAATGAATTTATCAAACACCGGGCAAAAAACGATTCCGTAAACAATACCCACGACTTCCTGACCCTGGCCAAAAATTTTATTACCGACCAGATACCGCAGGAGTATGAGGTAAACAGGACAGAACAACTGAATTTCCTCAACCGTTCCGTAGAGTATTTCAAATCGCACGAAACCTTCAACAAACAGGAATTTGAAGAAGAAGTATTCCAGCATGAAAATATCATCAAATCATTCCGCAACTTTGACGAAAGCTGGCAGGAAGAGCACGCGCTGGACTTGTCCGACGATTTTGAAATATCGGCACAGGCGGTGAAGAAGCAGGCCCGTGTCTTTAAAAGCATCCTGAAGCTGGATAAGAACTTTCATATCTACATCCACGGCAACCGGGAGCTGATCGAGCAGGGGGTAGATAAGGACGGGCGCAAATTTTATAAGATTTATTACGAAAGTGAAAGCTAAAAATCATCGTTATGAACCGGATAGACAGGCTGTTCAGCATCCTTACCTTCCTGCAATCGAAAAAGTACGTACCGGCAGAGCAGATCGCTGAAAAGTTCGGCATCAGTATCCGCACCGTGTACCGCGACGTAAAGGCCCTGTGCGAGTCTGGTATACCGGTCAGTTTCGAAGCCGGCAGGGGCTACTTTGTCGTCCAGGGCTACTTCCTGTCGCCGGTGGCTTTTACCACGGAGGAAGCCAATGCCCTGCTGCTGATGGAAAACCTGGCTATGGGCTTTGCAGACCGCTCCATACAGCAGCACTACGGCGCCGCCCTGCGCAAGGTAAAGTCCGTACTGCGCGGGTCGCAAAAGGAGCAGCTGGAGCAACTCGGTGAGAACACAATGATGCAGATGCCGGCCTGTATGGTAAACGACACGGACTACCTGAGCCGCCTGCAGGATGCCGTGAGCAATAAATCTATCATTGACATAGCCTACGCCAACAAAGAAGGAGCAGCCAGCCGAAGGCAGATAGAGCCCATTGGTCTGATCTTTTATGCACTGAACTGGCACCTGATCGCCTGGTGCCACCTGCGCAACGAGTACCGCGACTTCCGCGTATCCCGCATCACCGGCCTGTACAAGACGGGGCAGCAATTCCGCAAACGCGACCATATACCGCTCAAAGAGTATATGCAGGAGCTGCCGGTTGATTTTTAAGTTCATCTTTCCCAAAATTGCACATTAAAAGATATGCAGCAGGAATTACACCATTACTATCTGGACCAGCAGGAACCGGTAAAGAGTTGCCTGCTCGCTTTAAGAAGCGTCATATTGGCGGCAGACGGGCATATCACCGAAACACAGAAGTACGGCATGCCCTGCTTTTGCTACCGGAAAAAAATGTTTTGCTACCTGTGGACCGATAAAAAGACAAAGGAACCTTATATACTGATGGTAGAAGGAGACCATCTGCATCACCCCCGGCTGGAGGCCGGGGACCGGAAGAGAATGAAGGTCTTCAGGGTAGACCCTGAAGGCGATTTGCCGCTGCCTGCCATCCAGGATGTTTTGCAGGCGGGGCTCGACCTGTATCGTACAGGTGCAATACCCGTCAAAGGCTGACCGAAATTTTTTTTCCGGCAAAGGCTGTGCTGTGACGCCTTTTGAAAAAAAATAAAAAAAATCCGGGTACAAAAAAGCGACTGCCATAAGGTTGTCAGTAGGGGGTATTTATTTTGTGGTATAATCTTAAAACAAAAAATTATGGCACAGGTAATCACCGATTTACTGAAAAAAGAAATTGAAC
>JAEUVW010000371.1 GCA_016786525.1 Chitinophagaceae bacterium | reverse complement strand
CTTTGGCCGCTGCTTTCGGCTCTTCTTTTGCCGGGGCGGGGGCTGCCGCTCCTTCGGGGCGGGCTGCCGTCTCATCGATCTTACAGGCTACATCGCCGATATTGATGGTCTCGCCTTCCTTGGCTACGATATGCAGGATGCCTGCCTGCTCGGCGTTCAGTTCGAAAGTCGCTTTTTCCGACTCCATTTCACAGAGCAGCTCATCGCGCTCTACCCAGCTTCCGTCGGCTTTCAGCCATTGTACTAAAGTAACTTCACTTATAGACTCGCCTACGGTAGGCACTTTTATTTCAATCATTGTAAGAAAACCTGTGTTTTTTTGCGCTGAAAAATGATCCTTTTTGAGGGTACGAAATTAGGAAACCAAAAAGGAAAGGCAAAATTTAATAAATATTCTATTTTTTACTCACTTAATTCCAGCCAGCGCAGCTCCTTTGCTTCCAGCAGCCCTGCGATCTCAACGGCGCGCTTGCTCAACACCTGCAGCTCTTCATACGGCATGGTGCTGCCCATTTTTACGGCGATCTCTTCCTTCTCTTTTTCCAGCGCAGGCATGTCCTGCTCCAGCTGCTCCAGTTCTTTCTGTTCTTTAAAGGACAATTTCTTTTTAGCCCTGGGTTCCGCTGTTGCCTGTTGTGGTACCGGGGCGGGCTCCGGTGCGGAAAGCGCGCTGCCCTTCACCTGCTCGTTGCGCTCCCGTGTTTTTTCCCAGATACGGTAGTCGCTGTAGTTGCCGGGGAAGTCGGTAATGACACCCTGCCCCTCGAACACAAAGAGGTGGTCTACCAGCCGGTCCATAAAGTAGCGGTCGTGCGACACGATGAGCAGGCAACCGGCAAAGTCGCTGAGGAAACGCTCCAGCACGCCCAGGGTCGGCAGATCCAGGTCGTTTGTCGGCTCATCGAGGATGAGGAAGTTCGGGTTGCGGAACAAGACCACCAGCAATTGCAGGCGCTTCTTTTCCCCCCCGCTCAGCTTAGACAGGTAGGTATATTGCTGCTCGGGTGTAAACAGGAAGAGCTCCAGGAATTGAGCGGCACTCAGGGAGCCGCCCTTTGCCATCGGGAAGTTTTCCGCA
The DNA here is from genome assembly GCA_016786525.1 of Chitinophagaceae bacterium. Lineage (GTDB taxonomy): Bacteria > Bacteroidota > Bacteroidia > Chitinophagales > Chitinophagaceae > Rurimicrobium. Next base: position 17,369 of record JAEUVW010000371.1, on the reverse strand, counting down.
ATGTTCTTTACATACTCGATCACCCGCATATCTTCTTTGATCTCCAGGCCCTGTTGCGAAAAGTTGCCGAACACGATCGTATCCCCGATGTTGACCTTACCGCTGTCGGGCTGCTTCAGGCCCTGCAGGATCTGCAGGAAGGTCGACTTTCCTGCGCCGTTCTTGCCGATAATGCCCAGGCGCTCTCCCTTACTGAAGGTATAGTCAAAGCCTCTGAGGATCACTTTCTCGCCAAAGGCCTGGTACACTTTCTTCAACTCGGCGATCTTGCCGCCCAGGCGGTTCATCTTCATCTGCAGGCTTACTTTGTTATCCTCGATCCGCTGTTTGGCCTTTGCCTCTACCTCATAGAAGTTGTCCTGCCTGCTTTTGGACTTGGTGGTCCGGGCTTTGGGCTGCTTGCGCATCCACTCCAGCTCCTTCCGGTACAGGTTCCGGGCTTTGTCTATACTGGCCTGGTCGCTTTCGAGGCGGGCGGCCTTTTGTTCCATATAGGTTTCGTAGTCTCCTTTGTAAAAGGTAATGGTACTGCCGTCTATCTCCCAGATATTGTTGCATACGGCATCCAGGAAGTAGCGGTCGTGGGTCACCAGCAGCAGGGTGATCTTTTCCTGGTTCAGGTAATGCTCCAGCCATTCCACCATTTCCACATCCAGGTGGTTGGTCGGTTCGTCCATGATCAGCAGCACATGTTTGTGTTCAAAGCCGATATCGATCAGGGTCTGCGCCAGGGCCACCCGCTTCCGCTGCCCGCCGGACAGGCTTTTCACTTCCTGGTTCAGGTGGTGGATGTTGAGCTTGCCCAGTATCTGCTTCACTTTCGTATCGAAGTCCCAGGCATTCAGCTCATCCATCTTCACCAGGGCCTCAGACAGCAGGGTGCCGTCGTCGTCCGGTGTCTCCAGCGCCAGCTCATAGTCGCGTATGGCCTTCACCACGGGGTGCTCGGCATGAAAAATATTATCGAGTATGGACAGCTGCTCATTAAACTTAGGCTCCTGTTCAAACAGGGCTACGGTGACATCCTTGTGTATCCAGACCTTTCCGCTGTCGGCTACATCCTGACCGGACAGTATTTTGAGCAAGGTGGATTTGCCACTTCCGTTTTTGGCAATGATCGCTATTTTGTCTCCTTCATTGATGTGAAATGTAATATTGCTGAACAAGGGTTTGACTCCGAAAGATTTGGTCAAATTCTCTACACTGACGTAATGCATAGGCGCAAAGGTAGCGGCAGAAAATGACAATGCTTTTTCTATAAACAATAATGACGATATATTTCTTTAATTTTGACGACTTAAGGATAAGGATATGAGACGTTACTGTTTACTGTTGCTGACGCTGGCCCTCTGTATGGCAGCATGCCGCAAGAAAGAATTGCCGGCACCGGCATCACCCTCGGTAAAAGAACCGGTAAAGGACAGCACCCAGACCAAAGACAGCACCCTGCACTACGGGAATGTCCTGATCAAATGGAACCATGTTGCCGGTTCCCGGGAGCTGGTCGCAGACGACAAAACGCAGTATACCGCTCCGGATGGCAAGCAGTATGCGGTGAAGAGCCTGGCTTATTATATCTCCAATATCGTGTTCATCGATGAAAACGGGAAACGCTACAAGGAACCCAACAGCTACAAACTGATCACCATACAGAACGGGTCTTCGATGCAAACCGGCATAGACAATATCCCCGCGGCAAAGTATACCGCCATCGAACTCATGATCGGTGTAGACAGCCTGAGAAATGTAAGCGGGGTGCAATTAGGCCCCCTCGATCCGGCACATGGTATGTTCTGGAGCTGGAGCTCCGGCTATATTATGGCCCGCCTGGAGGGATCTTCGCCCCAATCGGGCGCCATCGGCAACATGATCTCCTATCATATTGCAGGCTTTAAGGGCGCTTATAACGTACTCCAGACCATCCGTATCGAATTGCCGCAGCAGGCGGACATCCGGGAAAAAGTCAATTGTACGATCTCGCTGCAGACAGACCTGAATACCTGGTTTGCTGCACCCGGGTTCCCGGGCTTCACCGCCTTGCCTTCCATAGGCTCGGAAGGGGAAGATGCCTTCAAAGTGTCACAGAATTACCGTAAAATGATCACTGCCATCCAGGTAGAAAACCGCTAAGATCACCTCCGCTGAATGAATCAAAACAATATTACCCGTTTGCTGGGCATAGAATACCCTATTATACAAGCCGGCATGATCTGGGCCAGTGGCTGGCGCCTGGCCGCTGCTGTATCCAATGCCGGCGGCCTGGGCCTGATCGGCGCCGGCAGCATGTATCCCGAAGTGTTGCGTGAACACATCATCAAATGTAAAGCCGCCACCAATAAACCTTTTGGGGTCAATGTCCCGCTGCTGTACCCGGACATTGAACAGATCATGCAGATCATCATAGAAGAAAAAGTACCGATCGTGTTCACCTCTGCCGGGAACCCGAAAACATGGACCGCTACGCTGAAAGCGGAAGGTATCAAAGTGGTCCATGTGGTATCGAGTGCAAAATTTGCACTCAAATGCCAGGATGCAGGCTGCGATGCCGTAGTGGCCGAAGGCTTTGAAGCCGGCGGGCACAACGGCCGGGAAGAAACGACCACGATGTGCCTGATCCCCCTGGTCCGGAAAAGCATACAGATACCCCTTATTGCCGCAGGCGGCATCTACGATGCCCGCAGCATGCTGGCGGCCATGGTACTGGGCGCGGATGCCGTACAGATCGGCAGCCGCTTTGTAGCCAGCACAGAAGCCTCTTCCCATATGAACTTCAAAAATGCCGTAGTAAGCGCCAAAGAAGGAGATACTTTACTGAGCATTAAAAAACTGACGCCCGTACGCCTGCTGGCCAACCCTTTTGCACAGCAGATACAAAACGCAGAAATGCAGGGCGCCGGGGCAGAAGAGCTGACGGCACTGCTGGGACGCGGCCGTGCCAAAAAAGGCATGCTGGAAGGAGACCTTACGGAGGGCGAACTGGAGATCGGCCAGGTCAGCGCGCTGATCGACGACATTAAACCGGCAGGGGAGATCGTTGCCGGCATCATGGATGAATTGACCGCATTATTGCACAATCCTTTAGCACGATAAGACCAAAACTATTGTATCGATGAACCTGAAACAATTTAAGCGCAGACCCCAAACGGAGCGGGACGGCCTTGCGGCATTCCTGAAAAAGCTGGACGATATCGTGCCGGAAGACATGCCGGAAATGGTGGCGGAAGAGGATGCTAAAATGTGGGCGGAAACAGACTGCCTGAGCTGTGCCAATTGTTGCAAAAAAATGACCCCTACTTTTTCTGCTCCCGACATCAAGCGCATTTCCCTGCACCTGGGCATGAGCCCGGATGCCTTCCGCAAAAAATGGCTGTATAAGGAAAAAGAAACAGGCGACTGGATGAACCTGAGCACCCCCTGCCAGTTCCTGCAGGCCGACAACAAATGCAGCATCTACGAGGTCCGCCCGTCCGACTGCGCCGAATTTCCGCACCACAACAAACAGCCTTTCGACAATTACAACGACACCTATACGCAGAACCTGTCGTATTGCCCGGCAACGTACAACCTCGTCAAACGCCTGAAAAAACGTATAGAACGCGAATACGAATGGTAAGGATACCGGAAGCCTCTTTTCATCCCGTCCAAACTGTAAAAAGTCTGCTGCTGATCCTTTTGTCTTTATCTGCCGGCAGCAGCGGCCTGGCCCAGGGCCATTCGGAGACGCCGCTCACCACCCGGCCCCTGCAGGAAAGGCAGGCCTGCCAGCATACCCGGAGGGTTTCGGCGATTGTGCTGAGCGGCAACAAACGGACGCACAGCAATGTGATCCGCCGGGAAATGAGTGTCCGGGAAGGCGACCTTATCTGTGCCGATTCGCTGGAGACCATACTGCACCTCAACTACCAGCGCCTGTACAACCTCAATATCTTTACCGATATCGTTTGTACCGCACAGGAAGGCGACAGCAGCAGCATTGTCCTGTCTGTGGCATTAAAAGAACAATGGTTCATCATCCCCCAGGCAGACCTGCAGCTCGCAGACCGCAACATCAATGTCTGGTGGAATGAACAAAACCGCGACCTGAGCCGGATCAATTTCGGCCTGTATGTACAGCATAAGAATGTAAGCGGGCGACTGGACCGCCTGAGTGTCAGCACACACCTGGGCTACACGCAGCAGCTGGCGGCCTCGTATTTCAGGCCCTATATAGACCGGAAGCAAAAACTGGGGCTGGGCATCACTGCCGGCTATTCCAGGAGCAGGGAACTGGCCTATGCAACGGCCGGCAACAAACTCCTGTTTACCCGCCACGACAATGACTTCCTGTACCATAATTTTTTTTCCGGGGCCAGCCTGTATTACCGGCCGGCCTATCACTCCCGGCATGTGGCCGGACTGGCCTATTACCAGTACCGGGTAGGCGATACGGTGGTACAGCTCAACAACGATTTTTTTAAAGATAAAAGTACCCGCCTTCAGTACCTGGAACTGGCCTACCGCTATGAATACAATGGGGTAGACAACTGGAACTACCCGAGAAGGGGGCTGAAAATAGTCGCCAACGCAGCTTACCGGCATGGCCTCTCCGGCATGGACAACCAGGTGCTCACCGGCCTGGAGCTGGGCCTTTTCAGGAAGCTGGCCAACCGCTGGTACACTTCGTTTATCCTGCGCGGCAGGAGCTCGCTCTTAAACGACGACCCCTATTTCCTGCGTACGGCATTCGGTTACAAAAGCAATTTTGTACGGGGCTATGAATATTATGTCGTCGAAGCCCGGCATTTCGGTATCGGCCGCATCAGCCTCAAATACGAGGCTTTGCGCAGGCAGTACCATCATCTTCCCTTCCGCTACCTGCCCGAGCTGCCCGTCTGGATCTACCCCAAGATCTTCTTTGATGCCGGCTACGCGGCAAACAACAAGCCCCAGAGCAGCACCAACACCCTGGCCAATACCTTGCTGTATTCTTTCGGCGTGGGGGTAGACATCATTACCGCCTACGACCTGAAGCTACGTATAGAATTTGCTGTAAACCATTTGGGCGAAAATGGGGTATATTTGCACGCCAACAGTGAGTAAAATATGCTTGTAGCCCTTTATAACCGAACATTTGAGCCGGAAGACGTACCAACGTTGCAACGGATCATCCATAAGCTGGAAGGCTACCGGCTCAGGCTTATTTTTTTCGAGGATTTCTACCACAGGATCAGTCCTTTCCTGACTCTGGAATACCCTCCGCAGATCCTCTTTACCGGCAGGACAGACCTGCCCCCGCAAACAGACATGCTGATCAGCTTCGGCGGAGACGGTACCATGCTGGATACCATCACCTTTGTCGGCAACAGCAATATCCCCGTCATCGGGATCAATCTGGGGCGCCTGGGCTTCCTGGCCGCCATCTCCGAAGAAGACGTGGACGATGCGCTCAGCTCCCTGGTGCAGGGCTCCTATACGATTGAGAAACGCAGCCTGCTGCACCTGGACGCCAATATACCCCTGTTCGGCGACAGCCCTTTCGGCCTCAATGAATTTACGATCCACCGCAAGGACTCTTCGTCGATGATCAAGATACACACCTATCTCAACGGTGAGTTTTTAAACACCTATTGGTCAGACGGCCTGATCGTAGCCACGCCGACGGGCTCTACAGGGTATTCCCTGAGCTGCGGCGGCCCGGTTGTTTTCCCGCAGGCGTCCAACTTTGTCATTACACCGGTGGCCCCGCACAACCTGAACCTGCGCAGCATCGTGGTGCCGGACAATGTGGTTATCTCCTTCGAAGTGGAGGGCCGCGCGGATACCTTCCTGTGTACGCTCGATTCCCGTTCCGAAACCATTACCAGCGACACACAGCTGGCTATACGAAAAGAACAGTTCAGCGTATCGCTGGTGCGGCCGCACGATCACAACTTCCTGAAAACGATCCGCCAGAAACTGTACTGGGGTATTGACAAACGGAACTGATTTCATTCTTTTACCGGTTCAAAAGTCCTTTTTTGCGTAACAGCCTTTATCGGGCAGGGTACAAAAAGCATAGCAATCCCTTATGCCCGTTAAGGTTCACAGCCCCCGGGGCTTCAGGTCGTCCCGCAGGCTCATCCAGGCCGCTTTTTTGTTTTCCAGGCTGATACCCGCATTGGCAGGGCTTGTCGAAGGCAGGATACGATAAGTGATGTCATCGCGCAGCGCAAAATACTTCCGGTACAGAGAGGCCGCTTTCTGCCCGTTAAAGGCAATGGCCCGGACAGCAGGATGCTCCTGCAGGAAGCGGTCCAGCTCATTGGGTATTTCCTTCAGGATAGCCGTATCCAGGCTGCCCTGACGGATACAGGTGGCGCAAACATCCCAGAGCGCTATGTTCATGCGCTCCAGCAAGGCCTTCTTCCGGGCATACGTCTCCGGTACCGTTTCCTGCGCCAGCGCAGCCATAAACGGCCAGAAGAAATTTCGCGGGTGTGCATAATACTCCTGCTGCTCCAGCGACTTTTCGCCCGGCATGCTGCCCAGTATCAGCAGGCGGCTGCCGGGATGCACCAGGGGCGGGAAGCCGGATTGCCGCAGGGCTGTTTGGGGAAGCTTCATGTCTCTGCAAATTTGATTACCTTTCTGTAAAATAAATCCTAATGTTCCGCATCCTGCTGACCTGCCTGATCTGCCTGCATGTGCTGCATAGTACCGCACAAAAAATCCGGAAAGAGGACTACCTGTTTATCGACAAGCTGGTACAGGACTATGGCCCGATGAGAGGCAGCAGCATGCAATACATCGTAGACTCCATCACCAGGGATTGCAAAACGGAACTCCAGGCCACGCGCGCCTTTTACCGCTTCATGTTCCTGTATCTGTCCTTTGACCTCAGGCGGCAGCAACACCCCGGCAAGTACCCGGACAATGCGTCTTCAGCACTGATGGAGCGCAAAGCAGGCAGCGCAGGTTTCGCCGCGATGTTCAAGGCCATGTGCGATCTGAAAAAAATAGAATGCCGCATCGTCAGGGGGGTATTGCGCTACCGCGTGAAAGATATCGGCAGCTTTGATCCGGATGCTATTCATTTCTGGAATATCGTGAGCATCAACAATACGCAATACCTGATCGATCCCAGCCTGGCCTGCGGGTATTTTGAGGAAAAGAAATTTATCCGGGAATATTCGGATGCCTGGTGGCTGACCAACCGCAAATTGTTTGCCTGTACCCACTTTCCTGATGATAAAAAAATGCAGTTGCTGGAGCTGCCCTTAAGCAAAACGGAATACACACAGGCTCCGCTGGCCGGGGCTGCTGCTATTGTGGCCGGCCTGGTGCCGACCCAGACCGTAAAAGGCACGATACGCGGATCGGCAGATAGCATTACAAAAATGAAATTCACCATTGCCGGGCACCTGGACATCCTGAACGTCCAGATCGCTTTTGACAAAGAAAGCCCGATACCGCTGCGCTTTGACCTGGACCAGTTCGGCATTTACCTGTTTGTCCCCAATGGGCCTGCAGGAAAACACACCGCAAAGATCTTCATCAAAGACAAGCCTGCCTTTGTGTTTCGCACCGATATCCGGAAAGGTTTACAAAAGAAGGAGAGCGGCTCAAAGCGCTGAGAGACCAGGCACAGCACAGGGAACACCCGGAGCGGCAACCGTTATTTTTATCGGATCAGAAACCGGCCGTTTGGCCGGTTTTCTTTTTTGGGGAAACCAGCTGATAAAAGGATAAAAAACAGGGGGCTGCTTCCTGTTCTATACATCAGTACAGGTATTACCCGGGAGCCGTCTGTACGGATTGGTAGCATGAAACCCTTACCAGGAAAGGGTTTTGATTGATAAAAATTATCACATGCGTTATAAAATAAATTAAAAAATCGTGGATTTTTCCTTAGCAGGCAATGCATTTTGGCGTTTAATTTTGACAGACCAAACCAGATAAAATAACCGTCAGCAATAAAATGAAACAACTCATACGATCATCCCGGGAAACCTGACCTTGTTCCCGGTTTTACTATGAACTTTTACTGACGAGCACACAGTGTTGCTGCCTCAAAGTCACTTTTGGGGTACCGGCCTTGTATTGATTTGAAATTTTTATTGTTCATCTCTAAATACGCTTGCCTATGGAAAATCTCGTCCACTACCTGATCGGTAAAGTCCGCGGACTAGTCTCGCGACGCTACACGACTTCATCTGCGTGATGAACCTCCTGCTCCGGATGCCTTGCAGAGCGGGCATCGCTTCCAAGCTGCCCGTCCGTTTGCAGCTTCCCTGAGAGAAAAATTTCCAACCACTAAATTTAAAAAAATGAAAAAAGAAACACTGTACAAAGCAGACTGGCTGCACATGCCGGTCATCAGGCAAACGCTTTTGTTCTGGTGTTGCCTGCTGGGATTATTCCTGACAGGAACATCGCAAAGCGCCGCCCAGATCACAGGGCCAAGTACGGTATGCTCCGGTGTTGCCACTGTATTCAACCTCAGCGGCACCCCAAACCCGAGCTATACCTATACCTGGTCGGTGATCCCTTCCACCAATTCAACGATCATGTCATCCTCTTCCAGTTCGGCGACCATCCAATGGTTCAATACTACGCCGGCAACGGAGATCGTGCAGGTAGTCATCGTACGGCCCAGTATGCCGACCCTTACCTGGCAACACACGGTGAATATTGTCCCTGAACCCGACCCGAAAATCACCACCAATTCACAGGTGGGCTGCCAGGGCACCGTGGTAAAGGGTGAAAAAGAAAGAAAAGATGAAAACGGTGTCATCATAGACGATGGCGCCTGTATCAAAGTATGCGCCAACTCTACGATTCAATATGATGTGACCAACGGCCAGGCCGGCAGTACTTTCCAATGGACTGTCGACCCCTCGAAAGCCTCTTTCAGCGGTCCGTCTACCGGTACCCCTGTTTATGTAAACTGGTCTTCCAACCTGGGTTTTACCTTTCTTAAAGTAAAAGAAACAACACTTGCCGGTTGCGTAAAAGAGAAAACAATCTGTATTGAGATCATTGAAAGTCCCCAGACTTTGTTTAGTGTGAACGGAGATATCTATCCCGTCAACCCTCCCTGTTTTGAAGCCTGCGTGCAGGCACAGATACAATTTGCAGACCTGACGCCTAACCCCGTATCCTCTCCGCTCACCTCCTGGCAATGGGATTTCGGAGACGGCACTTACTCCTCTCTGCAAAACCCGGTGCATACGTACAACAGCCCAGGCACCTACAGCGTATCGCTGGTGGTGACCAACCAATGCGGATGTAAAGGCGTGTACAAAGTGTGCATCAAAGTGGATTTCCCCAACAATCCTCCTTTGGAGATCCGCTGCCCGTCTATTGTTTGTGAAAATGCGATCGGTCACTATACCATTGCCAATACCTGCGGATCTATGTTCTGGACGGTAAACGGCGGTACGATCATCAGCTCTACCATGACCAGTATCGACATCATGTGGGACAATGTAGGCCCCAGCGGGTTTGGCGAGATCATTGCCGACTTCAGCGCCTGCGGCGGCAACTGCGGTCCCAAAGTAACGGCACAGGTCCCTGTGATCCTGGCCAATGGAACCATCGAAGGCAAAACCATCATTTGCTACGGTAAACAATACAAATATCAATTGCCCAAATGGCCCGCCACCAACTTCAAGTGGACCATTATTCCTGCCGGTGCAGCAACCTTCATGAGCTTCGACGAAAATTCACATGAAGTAAACCTGGTAGGCTATGCGCCCTTTACCCTGCACTGCGAGTACCAGAATACAATGGAGCTTTGCGCCGGTAAAGCAGACCTGAACATCAATGTCGTTCAGCCCATTACCCTCGTAGCGCCCTCTAAAATATGCCTGAACGATCCCTGGTCTGTAGTGAGCACGTCTCCGCCAAGCTTTGGTACTACATACACCTTTATCGATCCCAACGGCACGACTTCCTACTCCGGCACCTTCAACGTAACGGGTACCTGGACCGTACAGGCTTCCAACCCCGGATATTGCGATATCGAGCCGATCAGTGTACAGGTTGTTGATCCGCCTGCACCGGTAAGCAGCATTTCCGGACAACTGAAAGTATGCCTGAACACACCTTATGTATACGAAGCGGTAACACCGATTCCGAATACACTGTGTAACTGGACGATCTCCGGCGGTACCATCATTACCAATTCCGGCAATGCCGTAACGGTACAATGGACGACGCTCGGAACAAAAACCCTGTCGGTATCCCGCCAATGGGCCGATGTGCCGGGCTGCAACAGCGCACCGATCAGCATCAATGTTACCGATGCGATCCCTGTGGCTACGATCTCCGGCAACACCATCCCTTGTGCCAATACCAACGAGGCCTACGCTGCGACTTTGTCTGTGGGTTCAAGCCCGATTGACAACATCAGCTGGAGCCTGAGCAACCCGGCTGTGGGTAGCGTATATTCGGGTCAGAATACAATGAATCCAACCTTTACCTGGAACAATACAAACGTATCTACTCCGGTAACGATCATTGCTACCCTGACCAAATGCGGTAATGTCACAACAGTAAATTACCCCATTACGGTAATCGCTATGCCGACGATCACGATCGGTGCTTCTGACCTGACACCTTGCAGCGGCACACCGGTGACCTTTACGGCTACAACAAGCCCGGGCGGTGCAACCGTAAACTGGAGTTTCCCTGCAGGTACTACTCCTCCGTCTGTACCCTCCGGTACAAACCCAGCTGTAGTGACCTTTACAAACCTGGGTCTGGCCAGCCAGAACTTTACCGTAATGGCAACGGCTTCTTTACCCAGCTGTCCTTTGGTCGGTAATGCCTCCGTCACTGTAGCGGTAAAACCCCAACCCAACATCAATGTGTCTCCGGGATCGGGATCAAGCTCTACCATCGTGATCTGCCCGCCAACATCGGTAAACCTGTTGCTGAGCACCAATGCTACTACGACGATCGATTGGTACTATAACGGTTCCGGTACAGCTTACGCTTCCGGTGTGACCTCTTCTACTGTGAGCGCCGCAGGCACTTACCGTGTAGATGTGACCAACAGCTTCGGATGCCTGTCCAGTGTTACCCGCAACATTGTACACAATTGCACACCGGCTTGTACCCTGCCCGCAGGAGCCGGTATTACCTCAAAAAGCCACACCATCACTTCCTGCACCAACAGTTCCGGACAGGCATTGATCGATGTAGCCTTTAACGGTATACTGGGTTCTTACCCCAGCGGCCCAAGCCCTGTGGTCACCAGCATGAATGTATCCGGCACGGTGCCTTACTTCACCCTGCCTACGCCTGCCTATCCCTTCCCGAATGTGACGCTGACCGGCATCACCGCAGAAAAACCAGGCATCTACCCGGTAACACTGCAACTGTGCTATGCCACAACGACCACACCATGCTGCACCCTGATCACAGAGAATGTGATCGTACCGGTGATCGCAGACTTTGACTACACGACAAATTGTGTGCCGGGAGGTTATACCCTTTCGCTGAACGACCAGTCGCCTGTATTGTCCGGCTATACCAAGACAAATACCTGGAGCACAACAGGTAGCGGTCCGTCAAGCGGCAGTTCTACGATCAACCTGAGCTTGTACACTCCGGGCAGTACCCTGACGATCACGAATACCGTGACTGTTACCGGACCAGCCTATCCCGGAGGCTATACCTGCACCCGTACCCGCACGTATACAGTGCCTGCCGTTCCTTCTCCTTTGTTCACGATGACCACTACGGATCCCCTGGGCCCGGGCGTGAGCACTTGTGCCGGAAGGGAAGTTACCTTTACCAGCATTAACAATGCGGGTATTACGAAATGGACATGGGCCTTTGGCGATGGTACAGGATTTATTTCCACTACGTCTAACCTGTCTTACAGGACCTATGGCAACGGTGCCGGCGCTGTAAATCCGGTGCTGACTCTTGAAGATGCCTTCGGCTGTACCTTCACCACTACCTTGCCTTTACAGGTTTACCCCAACACGTTTAGCCTGAATACGGTCAATACCTACAGTGCGCAGGATGACATCAAGTGCAAGGGTACTGCATCCCCCATTACACTCGTGGGTGTGACAGGAGGTTATGGTTCTAACTCTTACAACTGGTTTAACGAAGAGATCCCTACCGGCCTGGTCGGCAACCCGATCAATGTCACTCAGGATGGCCTGTACTGGGCTATGGTAACGGATGCCCGCGGCTGTATGCAACCCGGTAATCCTACACCTGCCAAACGCGCCTTCCAGCCGCTTCCGGATGTAGCCATTACCGGCGAGCACGATTTCTGTCCTAACGAGGCGATTACCCTCAGTGCTGCCAATGGCACCACTACAGGTATTACCTTCCTCTGGGAACAACTGATCGGCATGAGCTGGGTACCTGTGGGCAGCAGCGCTATACTGAGCATCCCCGGCGGATTGTCTGCCGGCGTGTACCAATACCGCGTCAGTGCTACACAAAACCTGCCGCTCCCTTATTCCGGAGCTTGTACGGCAACATCTCCTGTGTACACCATTACGGTACACGGCATCCCGAACACTCCATTTATTTCCGGTCCGTTTGCCGTAAACTGTGCCAACTACAGCATACAGCTGAATGTAGCCAGTCCTGCAGCCGGAGAGGTGTACAATTGGAGCAACGGTACCTCCGGTACTTCTACTATTGTGAACCATGGCGGAGCTTACCGTGTATGGGCCAGCAATACATGGGGCTGTACCAATTATGCAGACATCGACGTTCCGATGGAGCCTTCTTCTTACTTCTGGCGTTTCCCCCGCGGATGCTACGAATACTGCCGCCTGCAATTGCCAAGGCGCGTGGATGGCCCGACTTACCAAACCTTTACAGCCTGGAAATGGCTGATCGGCGGTGGTGGTCTGCCTTTCCCCAATGGCCCATGGGCGGGTAGCGGTATGTTCTCTACAGTAGATCCGCTGAACATTCACCTGACCCCGGGTGCGGGTAACGGTAACGGATCCGGTCTTTACTCCTGGTACCTGGACAACGGGCTTTGTGCAGAAACCTCGCACACCATGTCTGTGAACCTGACCGAAGACTGCTGCGAACTGGATGCACACCTGGCTTACCTGAGGTGTGAAATCCTGCCGGGATCACCCACACCGACCTACTACGGAGCATTCAATGTAGGCGGAACAGGATGTTCAGGCGCCACCTATACCATTTATGCTGTTGACCCTGTAACGGGCCTGGCCAATGGTACGGTACTTCCTGCCTCAGGATTATATACCGGTGGTCCGATCAATTTTGCGTATAATCCTTTCCCCGGTGTAACAGACGTCCGCTTCAAAGTAGTGATCTCCTGCGACGGAAAAGACTGTATCTCCAGGGATATCGATGTACACCTGAATGACTACCCCTGCAGGGATATGAAACCATGCGATATGGCTACCCGCTGGAGGAACTTCAGGTGTGTAGGCGGAAGCAATCCATACTTTAACGGTACGGTATTGGTCAACAATACCATGGGTTGTGCACCGGTTACCTATACGATCATCGCGGTAGATCCGGGTTCAGGCCTGCCTAACGGCACAGTCTCTCCTGCAACAGGAACCCTGCCTTCCGGCTGGTCTGCGCTGAATTTCAATTATCATCCTAACCCCGGTGTAACGGCCGTAAGGTTCATGATCATACTGAGCTGCAAAGACATGGTATGCTTCAGCATCCTCGGCGAGTTCGACGGACTGAATGACAGGAAACGCTATCCTTGCAAAGATGCTGCCGCCAGGACCACTCCGGGTACGGAAGAAACCGGCACAGACATGCTGACAGCAAGAATGCAGATCGCGCCAAACCCTGCGAATGCCAATGTGAAAATCAGCTTCGACATTCCTGAATGGAAACAAGGTGATGTTTACAAAATACACATCCTGAACCTGCTCGGACAATCTGTGGCAGAGTACTCAGTCAGCGGCGCACAAGGCAACTGGCAATACAGTACTATGCAGCTGAGCTCCGGTACTTATCTGGTAAGGCTGGTGAAAGATGGCGGTAATGTGGACGTGCAGCGAATGATTATCGCACACTAAACCTTGCCGGAAAAGCTGCGATGCTTTTTCAGAAAAGAGGCTGCCTGAGCAATCAGGCAGCCTCTTTCGTGTAGACCTGTAAGGTTTCAAAAACCTTACAGGTCTTTTGCGTTTACGTAAAAAGGAAAGCCGGCCCCATAGCCGGCTTTCCTTTTCTGATTTTTCTGAATAAACGGTACATGAAGATCGGCAGCGCTGCTAATGCAGGTAATGCTCTGTTTCCAGGGTCACGTAGCCCAGGCGTATAGCTGCCAGAGCCAGGCCCACCCTGGTATTGATCCGGAGCTTCAGGCAAAGACGTTCGCGGATGCCATCCACCGTTTTGAAGGTGGTATTCATCGCGGCTGCGATCTCGGCATAGTTCAGCTCCGTACATACGTACTTCAACAGCTGAATCTCCCGCTCCGTCAGCACCGGCATCTTCTGCTTGACATTGACTACATTTTCAATGATCCTTTCGTTCAGGATATCATTATAAAAATGCCCGTATTCATGCACCTGTTTTACCGCAAGGATAATTTCGGATGTGGCGCAGGATTTATTCAGGAAACTGTTGGCGCCGAGGCGCAACAGGGAGATAATGTAGTTCTCTTCGATAATTGCCGATAAAACAATGCAGGGCATACCCGGCCACCTCGTCTTGATCTCCTTCAGCAGTTCAAAGCCATTCATCACCGGCATATTCAGGTCGATCAGGCAAACATCAGGCAGTGTGTCTGAACGCAGTATTTTATCGAGCAGTACCCTCCCGTTCTCCGCCTCGATCATCACATTAATCGCGGGGTCATTATTCATTACCGCTACAATCCCCTCCCTGACCGAAGTATGGTCTTCCGCAAAAGCGACTTTTATCATTTTCGATTTCATTTTACAATATTTAAAAAACAATATAAATCAACCATAAAATATATGATAAATTTATTCTTTGGCGTTATTGTTATCCTAATACCGGATATTTACAAAAAAACATCAGAAAATCTGAATCTTCTAAGGAAATTTCCACGTTTTTTGTATATTTTTTTTGCCAGGAGTTAATTCTTGGATAATTTGAACGTATTCCGACCTAAAAGATTTATTTTATTATTCTATTAAAAATCAAAACAATGAAAAGCAAATTTTTACTCATAATCTCCGGTACTTTTTTATTGCTGCACTCTAGTTGCACGCGTATGGATAAGGGCAGACAGGGCGATACTTCGACGCAAAACCAGGGTGCAAAAGCCGGCACTTCCCTGGCCATGCTGACCAACGACATCTGCAATATGACTTCCCGGGAACCTCAATTGAACTTTAGCCTGGACAGGAACCCCGAAAGCAATGTGTATGTATACACAGAAAACCAGCTGAACAATGGCCTGGCCAATTTCTCAGCGAACTTCAGGTACCTGGATGCGGGCGGCAATGTGCAGCCGCTGGACCCTTCGGATCAGAAGCTGAGTGTGTCTAACCTGATCCAGTTGTATGATGCGCTGGTAACGGATTCCACGGTAGGCTATGACCCGGATTCCAACTACAGCGCATTGCGCATGCACTTCGGCATGGACGGACAAAAGATCATATTGATCTACGAACCTGTGGCCTTAAAGCGTACCGGCGTACCTAAGGAATGCGATGTTGTGGGCACAAACAAGTACTTCCGCACAGATGCCTCCAACAGCTTTATTGCCATAAGCGCCGGAACCTTCAACCTGCTGACCAACAACCTGCGCGGCTCCGGCAGTAACATTTACATTACTCACCCCAACAACCCCAATATATTTTCCTTCATCAACAATACCGATGCCACAGGCGATATACGCTCAAACGTGATGAGTATGCAGGAAATTGTGCGTATGTATTGCGACAATGCCGATTATCCCAATGCTGCAGACAAGATCAATTTCAGCATTGTGGCCAGCCAGTATGCAGGCAGCAACTACCGCATGCACGTGGTGGCACACTATCGCATGGGGCTTTCCCTGCCTTCTTCCGGCACATTTAAAAATTATGCTGCAGACTATGCCGAAATGTGCCCTGTAAACTGTGGCCGTTTTAACATCAATTACTATTAGTATGTTTTCAGACCGCCATTAGGAAGAGGAGCCTAGCCACAATAAAATGATCTATCACCTAGTAGCCGGATTCATTGCCAGCCTGTTTGCAGTATTGACGTTCAAAAAATTGGATACGTTTTCCAGGTTGATCGCTATACAGGTTTTTATATCCTGTCTTATAGAGCTGACAGGCTGGCAGTTTAGAATACACGGCCACAAGAATACCTGGCTGTACAACTGTTACATGCCCGTTGAGTTTTCACTGCTGTTTGCCGCTACAAGCCTGCACTTCAGGAAAAGCCTGCACCCCCGTATGATCGCGACCATGATCCTCTACTGGGCCTGCTGGAGCTTCGAGATCTGGTATTACGGCATCAGTACATTTGCCGTGCATACCTATGTGATCGGGGCCATTATCCTGATGGTCTGCTATTTCTTTGTGCTGTACAAGTCGGCCTGGAGCCGCAGCTCCCTGTTCAACCAAAGCCTGTTCTGGTTTTCTATCGGGGTATTGCTCTTTTTCGGCTGCAGTATTCCTTACCTCTCGATGTATGACTATATCGTAGAGCACTCGTCGCGTTACCAGCTGGACCTGTTGGCCAACCTGATGAAGCTGCTGGCCCAGTTCCGGTATCTTTGTACGGCCATCGCTTTCATCGTGGTGTTCCGCGAAGTAAGAAGGATCAACATCAAATCTATCGCTTAATGGAAAGCAATGTTTTTTACGGGATCATTGTGGCCACTATTGTGATCTTCCTGCTGACAATAGGCATAGCAATGGTTGTCCTGCTGGCCCGGAAGCAACATGTCACACACGAGCTGAAAGTATCAAAGATCGAGCTGGCCTCCCTGCGGGCACAGATGAACCCCCATTTTATTTTCAATTGCCTGAAATCCATTAAGGTACTGACCGAGCAGAACAATTGTGAAGAGGCGTCCCTGTACCTCAGTAAGTTTTCCCGCCTGATGCGCAATATCCTCGAGCAATCCAGGGATGAGGAAAGCATACTGGCCAAAGAAATAGAGACCCTGCGCCTGTACCTGGAAATGGAGTCCCTCCGCATCAAAGACAAAATGACCTGGAGCATCAATATAGAAGAAGGCCTGGACATCGACTTTATCAGGGTGCCTTCCCTGCTCATCCAACCCTATGTGGAAAATGCAATCTGGCATGGCATCATGCACATACAGGGACAAGGTACACTTTCCGTACACCTGAAAGCCGGCCCGCGTACCGGCGACCTCGTCGTGGAAGTAACGGATAACGGTATCGGGCGTGAGCGCTCCGCCGTGATCAATGCCGGCAAAATGAACAAACCGC